>JAXDOA010000621.1:0-4487 GCA_034669125.1 Hyphomicrobiales bacterium | reverse complement strand
CCGACCAAAAAGCCGACTTAAATAGGGTTAAAACATTCTTGAGTATTTATGTTTTAGGCTGGTTGAGTAATGGCACCTGCCCCCGGCCATTCACAAGCAGTTCTCCCGAATCCCGGCATGCTGGTTTTGGAGCGAATAGATCGGCATGACGAGGGTTTTGAGATTCTTGTTAAAACGCGTCAACCCGCCACGTGCCCTCTTTGCAATCGAAGTCGACCGCACAGCACAGTACATATACAAGAAGGTTGGCTGATCTGCCCTGGCAAGGGCTTTCTGTGCGGATCTGGTTGAGCGTTCACCGCTATCGTTGCCGGAATCACACATGCGCCCGGAAGATCTTTTGCGAGCGAGTTCCGGGAGTGGCCCGCGTTCATGGTCGCTGCACAGAAAGACTCGAAGAAATCGTCGGCGTCGTGGGATATGTTGCCGGTGGATTGCCTGGCTCCCGTTTGTTGGAGCGCTTGTCCATACACGCGAGCGACGATAGTGTCCGTCGGCGCGTGCGGAGCAACGGTCCGTCTTCGGGGGACTCCCAGCCGATCCGCTACCTCGGAGTAGACGACTGGGCGTGGAGAAAACGTCAGTCTTACGGAACGATTCTGGTTGACCTGGAACGGCACCGGGTGGCTGATCTCCTGCCGGACCGGTCGGCCGAAAGCCTTACTTTGTGGTTAGAGAAGCATCCCACCGTGGAAGTGATTGCGCGGGACCGCGGCGGCCTCTATGCCGACGGTGCATCGCAGGGTGCACCATCCGCGGTTCAGGTGGCCGACCGTTTTCATCTGGCTGTTAATCTGTCATGCGCTATAGAAAGGGTGTTCGAAGAGCGTAGTCGTGAGCTGGTCCTGCCGGCAACCATACCGCTGGCGATCTCCGAACCGATTCCCCGGGCCGAAGATCCGGCGCGGCCGAGCACCCTGGAGACGCTGCAACTTCAGCGACGGCAGCGACGTTTCGATCGATATCAGCAGGTAATCGACTTACACGAGAAGTGCTATTCCCAGCAGGCTATTGGCCGGGAACTCAACATTCAGCGAAAGACTATTCGCCGCTGGCTGCGCACTGGTCAGTTTCCCGAACGCAAACGGCCCAGTGGCCGGCGCCAAAGAGTTGCCGGGTTCTCCGATTATCTTCATCAGCGTTGGGACGAAGGTTGCCACAATGCAACACGTCTGCTTCAGGAAATCCGGGACCGAGGCTACACGGGTTGCCGCTCCATGGTTGCAAAGTTCGTAGCCGGTTGGCGCCAAACCGGCCGACCGACACAAAAGCTGAGCGCACCTGAACGCATCGCACCTAAACATGCGGCCATTCTGGCCACTCGCTCAGGAGAGAAAATTACTGACGAACAGCAAGTCTTGCTGGACCGACTAACAACTGTTTGCCCCGATGTTATTCGGCTTCGGGGTCTTGCGCTCGGCTTTCGCGATGCACTCAGAGGCCAGGACGGTGCCGTTCTTCAGAGATGGATCAACGAGGTTAAGCATTGCGAGTTTGGTCCGCTTGTTCGATTCGGCTACGGACTGCAAAAAGATCTTTCAGCGGTTACCGCGGCCGTCGAGACGAGATGGAGCAGCGGTCAGGTGGAAGGACAGGTCAACCGGTTAAAGGCCATCAAACGTCAGATGTATGGACGTGCCGGATTCAATCTCCTTCGTGCTCGCGTCCTCCCCTACAGGCTACTTACGCCGCTTACCAGCCACGCTCCATGAAGCTGCACCAAAATTGCGGAAGAGCCCACTTGGCCCACTTCGGCACTTTAATTTGGCCCACACCCGGGTTGATTCCTGCAGCCAGGGTTTTGGGTTCTGGCCGTATAGATAGGGACCCGCCGTCGAAGCTGTGGGAATGTGGAAAGCCCGCAGGGTTTGCGGGCTTTCCAAGGGCTGTGGGAAAAGCGGGAAGCCTGCTTTTGGCTTTCCGCTTTTCCCATCAGTCCGTCATTTCCACAGCTTCAGCTCGCTTCCGGAGCTTTTTCTCCCTTCTTCCGCCTGTCGAGCGTGCGCCGGAACCGATAAGACTCCTTCCCCGTTTCCAGAATGTGCGCCCGGTCGGTGATGCGGTCCAGCAAAGCCTTGCACAACCGCGCGTTCGGAATCACCTGCGTCCATTCGGAAAACGCCAGATTCGTTGTCAGAATCACCGCCATCCGTTCCGCGCGCTCCGCAATCACCTGAAACAGGAACTCCGCGCCCACTTCCGCCAGCGGCACGTACCCCACCTCGTCAATCGCGATTACGTCGTAGCGACTCCAGCGCGCCATCACACGACGCAACTGCAGCTGGTGTTTGGCTTCCACCAGTTCATTCACCAGGGCCGCCGCCGTTGTGAACCGGACCCGCCGTTGCTGCCGACATGCCGCCACGCACAACCCGGTCAGCAAATGAGTCTTCCCCGTGCCGCAATCGCCAATCAGCAAAACCGGCTCGGCGCGTTCGATGTATCCGCCCGCTCCCAGCTCCTGCATCTTCGCCGGCGAGATCATCGGCGTCTGGTTGTAATCGAACTCCTCCAGCGTCTTCACCCGCGGCAGATGCGCCTCCTTAATACGGCGCCCGATTGTGTTCCGCTCCCGCTCTTCCATTTCGGCCGACAGCAGTGCCTCCAGATAGCCGAGGTGTGTCTTCTTTTCCCGAACGGCCTGCTCCGCCAGCGTGCTGAACTGTGCCCCTATAGAAGGTAGCCGGAGTCCCTTGCAGTGCTGCCGGATTGTGGCGTCCTGTAACTGGATAATCTGCGGGCTCACTGCCGTCCTCCCGCCGTCAGCAGTTCGTCATATTCATCCATCACCGGCATTGGCCTCTTGTATTGCTCCAGCGCTCCGATGTCCATGGGTTCGCAGACCACGTGCCGCAGGCTTTCCGCGTTCAGCAGGTGCTCAATGGCCGCAGTGTCCGTGCAACCGGTGGCCGCCGCCGTTTCGATCGCTTTCCGCAACTGCTCCTTGCCATGCTGTTTGCCGAGTTGCAGCAGCCCGACCATCTGTTTGGTCCCGCTCTGTTTGCCGTGCCGCATCATCAGCGCACGCCAGATAGCATCGAAACTCTCCGGCCAGAGCCCCGCCCGGCGTTGTTGTTCCAGCGGACGGGAGCCGGCCAGCGCGCCCGGCTTCCGGGTTAACACATCAAGGTAATGCTCCAGATCGAGAATCTGCTGCTGCCAGGAATAACAGCGCTCATGCCGGGCGACGCATTGTCCGTCATGCCAGAGTTCCACCCTGCCTGCATAGGCTTTGGCATGTACCCGGGTTCCGGCTTTCAGCGGAACCGAATAGGCATTCGTCAAAACCGCGACACAACCGAGACTGTTCACCGTTGGAAAGCTGGTCTGTGCCAGATCCATACCCTCCGCCGCCAGCGGCTGCAGATGCTCCCGCTCAATGATCATTCCGGCTCCCACGTTCTGTTCCCGTCCGCCGATCCGCCGCTGTTCATCCTGCCGGCATGCGGCCAGCAACTGCCCGTTCAGGTCATTCAGGTCCATCGCCGCAGGCACCGGAACCCAGTGGTTCCGCCGGAAATAGCCAGCTTCTCCTTCCACTCCTCCTTTCTCGTGGCCTTCGCCTGGCGTGCAGAACTCGCTTTCATAGCGCCAGTGCGAACGGAACGCGATGAACCGGCTGGTTTCCTCGCGCCGGTGACCCTGCAGGATCTTCTTTACTGCTGAACTCAGGTTGTCGTACCGCAGACGCCTGAACACCCCGTCGTAATACGCGAACGCGAGTTCATGGGCTTCCAGGAACGCCTGCTGCGTCGCGTGGAGAAAAGCGTAGTGGAAAGCCGCGCCGCTGGCCATACTCCGCATGGAGAAGACCTGCAGCTTTGTCCGCTCGCCTGCCATGTCGGCATGGGCCTCATACCAATCCACTTGCGCTTCGACTCCCCAGTCGTAACTCTGCGGCACGAAGGTCTCCTGCATCGCGAGGCCGAGCGCAATCTTCCGGCGATGCACATACTGCCGGACCGTCCGCTCACAGACGACACATTCCGGTTTCTCCGTCCGGATCCGTTCCCAGATGCGGCGCGCGGTGTGGCGCTGTTTGCGTGGAGCCTTCTTATCGGTCTCCAGTATTCCGTCGATGAATGGGATTGCGGCATCCATCTTCCAGTGCCGCCGCTCCACTTTCTTCCGCGGCACCGGCAGCGCGCTCGAAATCGCCTCGCGCACCATGCGCCGATGTACTTTCAGCTTCTTCGCGACTCCGGCAATGGTTCCGATGCCGAACTCGTACTCTCTGCGGATCTGCTCGAACAACTCCACTTTTGATCTCCAGTCCAACGAGTTCCTCCGCCGCGGGCTCTCGCCCGCATCAGAGTACCTGTTTGTCTTGGAGGGTGGGCCAGATTAAAATGCCGAACTGGGCCACTTCAGGCTCTTCCGCAATTTTGGTGCACGTGCGCCGACCAAAAAGCCGACTTAAATAGGGTTAAAACATTCTTGAGTATTTATGTTTTAGGCTGGTTGAGTAATGGCACCTGCCCCCGGCC
>JAXDOA010000620.1:0-2788 GCA_034669125.1 Hyphomicrobiales bacterium | reverse complement strand
TTGTGAATCTGAAAGGGTTTGGCGGTTCGGAATATTTCGCGTGGCACACCGCCGTCATACGTATCGGCCATCGGGTTCTTAGCGGTCCATTCCAGCAGAACCGTGTCGTGCGTATGGCCCGGGCCGTTCGGCAGGAAGTTGGCCTTCGGCGTAATATTGGACGTATCGGTGTAGGTATAGAACTTGCCGTAGCCGCGCGCTCCGCGCTGATTGAACTGCGGATGGAAGGCAAAACTCTGGAACCCGCGATCGTGACTGGAAAACTGGACCGGCACCCCCCAGTTCGCTGCGTTCACATCGAGATACCGGGTAACAGTTTTGCCATCGTAGCTGATGGAGTAAAGCGGACCCTGCATGGTGTGAACGAACAGGCGCTTTGTGCCGGGTTCGTCGACGAGGAGCATCATGCGCGGTGCTTCCTCGCCAGGGAAGGGTATTGCCGCAAACTCAACGAACTTCACCAGGATAACGCCGTCCGTTGCGGGAATCGGCGAAGGAAAAGGGTCTTTGGTGGTCTGACCGAGGGTGGTCTGACCGAGAGTGGATTGACCGCTCCCCACGGACGTAATCAGTATGGTCGCAATCAGAACATGGGGTATACGCATGACGTCAGGCTCATTCTATATCGGGGATATTCTATTGCCGCGTTCTATCTTCGTTTCGGGACCTGGTTCTCGTACCAGATTACGTTGTTACTTTCGAAACCCGCTACCAGAACATCCAGGGCGCCGTCGCCATTCATGTCCACCAGGCGAATGTCGTAAGCCGACTGGTTGTCGCCGATCCGGTGTTCCTGAAAGCGTCCCTTTCCGTCGTTCTCGAACCACGCAGCGATCCGTGAATCCTTCGCGACCGTCACCACGTCTGGTTTGCCATCCCCATTCATGTCACCGACAGCGAGTGCGTGCGGGCCTTTGATCGTGCTGTTGATATCGCGTTGCGCCCAGGCTGGAGCCTCGTACCATGTAATCCCGCTTCCGTGCCCTCGTGACGCCACGAAATCAGGTTTGCCGTCGCCATTCAGGTCACTGATCAGGATATTTGTGGCGCCGAATTGCTTTTCAGCGATCAGGTGCTTCTTCCAGGGTTTCCGTCCGTCCACACCCTGCTCCCACCAGGCGAACCAGTTGCCCCCCACAGAATCCTTCGCGGCGCTGGCAACATCCGGCCGGCCATCACCGTTCACATCGCCGAAACCGATATAGTGACTCAGCCCGGGAGCATCGCGATCGGCCAGTAGGTATCTCTCCCACGTTGCAGCCTGCTCAGGATTTGGCGGAATGCGAAACCATGCCAGCGAATCAGGGAAGGCGCCCTTCGGCTGCCCGCCGCTTGCGATCACGTCAGGCTTACCATCGCGATCGACATCTCCCACAGACAAACCGTGAATGCCGTCAATACCACGTTCCGACGAATCGTCTGCAACATGATAACGCCACGTGTCGTGAATTGGATCTTTGGGGTGTTCCAGCCAGTAAATAAGTCCCGGATGATAGCGTGAGGCGACGATGTCGGGCTTACCATCGCCATTTACATCCATGGCGACGCCGTAAATGGTTCGAATTCCGGAGTTGAGGACTATAGGCTTCCAGTCCGGCGCCACATACAATATCGTCCGCTCATGGCCCGGGGTAATGTCGCCGGTGACCACGTCGACCAGGCCATCCCCCGTGAAATCTGTCGCAATGACCGTTTGAGTTTGAAAACCCTCGGCGATCACGTGGCGAACCCATTCCGGGCGTGGTTGATTGTGAACGTCGGCGGCAATGGTAAGCAGTGTAACAGACAAAAGTATTATACTTTTCATTCGATGTCTTAGAAAATCAGTTTCAAGCCAAGCTCCAGGGTTCGCGCAGGACCTACGCTGGTGACCGCTCCGTAAGTCTGCGCCGGCTTGCCTGCACTGTCAAAACGCACCGTCGTATCGATACCCGTGAATGACGGGTGGTTGATAACGTTGAATGCCTGGGCGCGAAACTGAACGCGGGCGCGATCGGCGAAGTCGAAGTTCTTGATGGCAGCGACGTCCCACTCGCTGAAGCCAGGGCCGATGAGAATATTCCGGCCTGCGTTACCGAACTGCCCGGGTATCATCTTGTCCGGGGAAAGGAACGCCTCTGTGTTGAACCAGCGGGCGAGCGTACGCTTGTCGGCAGGCAGATTCGGGTCGCCAATCACCGTCGCGCGTGATGAGGTGGCTCCGATGCGGGCCACATCCGACAGAACCGTGACCGTATTCGGCGCGCCACTTTGATAGGTTGTCACTCCCGACAGTACCCAACCGCCCAGGGCGGTGTGCACAATCACGTTCGGGTGTTTGCGAAAGAAAGGCAGTTCATAAATGTAATTGACATTGAAGAGGTGCGCCCGGTGGATGGACGACAGGCCATAATCGGGCCTCACATTATACGAATCCTGGGGCGTACCGGAAGAAGTATCGAGCGTACGCGCAAAAGTATAGTTGGCGGTCATCGACAGTCCGTTCTGCATGTGACGGCTGGCTGAAATCTGCAAGCTGTTGTAGCTCGAATTGTCGCTATGATCCAACTCGTTTATGGCGCCATAACCAGGGAATGGTCTTAGCGCGTTTTGATTTATGGTGCTGTTGGGTGGATTCAGGCGGGTTCCTACGGGCAGTTGGTTGAGGTTGATCGTGCGGGCCAGATGACGGCCAACGTTTCCTACGTAGCCGACGTCGATGATGATATTTCGGGTAAGCTGTTGCTGTACTCCGAAGTTATAGGTAATAACACTTGAATCCGGAATGCGCTGGGGCAGCATGGACAGC
>JAXDOA010000619.1:0-2543 GCA_034669125.1 Hyphomicrobiales bacterium | reverse complement strand
GCTCGGCACGCTCGCCGCGGTGGCGCTGTCGCGCGGCGAGGGTTTTCGGGGCCGCACGCTGTTTTCCGGCATGCTCTATGCGCCGCTGGTGATGCCCGAAGTCATCACCGGGCTGTCGCTGCTGCTGCTGTTCGTGGCGCTGAACGCCGAGCGCGGGTTCTGGACCGTGACCATTGCCCACACCACGCTGACGATGTGCTTCGTCGCCGTGGTGGTGCAGTCGCGGCTCGGCGCGCTCGACCGCAGCCTCGAGGAAGCGGCGATGGACCTCGGCTGCGATCCGCTCCGCGCCTTTGTCGCGGTGACGCTGCCCTTGATCGCGCCCGCGATCGCGGCGGGCTGGATGCTGGCGTTCACGCTGTCGCTCGACGATCTCGTGATCGCGAGCTTCACCACTGGCCCCGGGTCGGCGACGCTGCCGATCCGGATCTATTCGGAGGTGCGGCTCGGCGTAAAACCCGAGATCAACGCCATCTGCACGCTGGTGATCGGGCTGATCGCTGTTGTCATCGTGATAGCATCGCTGGTCTCGAAACTGTCGAACGCGCGCCGCGAGAGCGCAGCGCCGCTGTGAACCTTGTCATCCCTCACGACTTCACCGCGCCGGCGGTGAGGCCGCCGACCATGTAGCGCTTGAAGGCGTAATAGATCGCGGCCGGCGGCAGGGCGTAGATGAAGCCGGTGGTCATCAGCAGTTCCCAGGGGCTGTCGTCGGCCGCCAAGAAATTGCCGAGCGCGACCGGAAGCGTAATGTCGGTATCGCGCGATAACAGCAGGAACGCGTAGAGATATTCGTTCCAGGCCAGCAGCACCGCGTAGGTGCCGATCGCCACCAGGGAGGGCATCATCAGGGGCACATAGACCAGCCGGAACAGCTGCAGCGTGGTGGCGCCGTCCATCACCGCCGCCTCGTCGAGTTCGACCGGCAGCCTGTCGGAGGCCTGCTTCAGCACCCAGATCGCGTAGGGCGAAGCGATCGTCACCATCGCCAGGATCAGCGACCAGTGATTGTTGAGCAGCCCGTAATTGCCCATGGTGCGGTACATCGGGACCGCCAAAAACGCGGCCGGGATGAAATAGGTGAACAGCGCCAGATTCATCACCCAGCGGCCGCCGGGCACGCGCAGCCGCGAGATCGAGAACGCCGCCGCGGTCGCGATGAACAGGGTCAGCGCGCCGACCGCCACCGCGATCACGGTCGAATTCCAGAACTGGATCCAGAAATCCCGCAGGAAATAATGCTGCTGGTAAAACACGATGTGGAAATTGTGCAGCGTCGGATGGGTCGGCCAGAGCTTTCCCGAGAACGCATCCTCCTTCGGCGAGATCGCGAACAGGAACATGTGATAGATCGGCACCATGGTCCAGATGAAGACGGGGATGCCGATCAGCAGCAGCCGCGCCTCGGTACCGACTTCGCGCAGGGTTGGCAGCTTCATCGCGACAACCGTTTCATCATGAAATAGACCAGCGGCAGCACCAGCGGCAGCGCGCACACGATCGCCGCCATCGAGAGGTCGAGCTGGTCGAGCCGCAGGTAGCGACTGCCCAAGGTCGAGAGCCCATGGGTGAGGTCGGCGGGGCCGCCGCCGGTCAACAGATAGACGCTGTTGAAGTCGCCGAGCGTCCAGATCATCGAGAGCAGGGTGCAGGTCAGGTACAGCGCCTGCATCGAGGGCCAGGTGATGAAGCGGAATTTCTGCCACCAGCTGGCGCCGTCGACGTCGGCCGCCTCGAACAAATCGTGCGGGATCGCCAGCCGTCCGGTCATCAGGATCAGAGTCCAGAACGGCAGCGATTTCCAGATGTGCATGCCGATCGCCATGGTCAGCGCCACGGTGGGATCGTTGAGCCAGTTCGGCCCGTCGTCGCCGGTGAACTTGAAGATCAGCTGGTTGATCATGCCCCATTCGGGATTGAGCATGAAGCGCACCGACAGGATGGTCGGGATCGACGGCACCGCCCACGGCAGGATGAACAGCACCGACAGCCATTTGATCCAGCTGCGCGACTGCACGAAGAAGCCGGACAGGAACAGCGCGATCAGCATTTTGATATTGATGCCGATCACCAGGAAGATCAGCGTATTCACCGCCGCGCGCGCGAAGATCGGATCGTGATAGAGCGCGACGTAGCTCTGGGGATGGCGCGCCAGCCACAGCCCGTAGCCGACCGGGTAGACCACGAAGGCCAGGAACACGAGCACGTAAGGCATCAGCATCACGATGCCCCAGACCTGCGGCGTCGACAGCCGCGCCGACAGCGGCGCACCTGGTGTCGCGTGATCGGAGGTCGAAAGCGTGATCGCCATGTGCCGTACTCTCGAAGGAGATGCCGTCCGCGCTTGGCGGTCGGCATTATTTTATTTGGTCACCCCTCCCGGCTTGCGGGGGGCAGTGATGGACACCGGCCGCGGCTCTCCAGTACGCGCCGTCGTCCCTGCGAAAGCAGGGACCCATACGCCGTGTCGCTTGGTTTGAGAGATGCTGTTCGACGACTTTCGCGCAAACGCTGAGGCCTGTGGTTATGGGTCCCTGCTTTCG
>JAXDOA010000618.1:0-2664 GCA_034669125.1 Hyphomicrobiales bacterium | reverse complement strand
GTCGGCTTCTCGGCCGACCGGCTCGAGCGCATCACGCAATGGCTGCGCGATCAGAGCGCGAAGGACGTCATTCCGGGCGCCGTGCTGATGATCGTACGCGACGGCAAGATCGCCTATTTCGAATCCGTCGGCCTGCTCGATCCCGAGACCAAGGCGCCGATGCGCAAGGACGCGATCTTCCGCATCTACTCGATGAGCAAGCCGATCACCTCGGTCGCCGTGATGATGCTCTACGAGCAGGGCAAGATCACGCTCGACGAGCCGATCGCCAAGTACATCCCGGCGTTCAAGGACATGAAGGTCGGCGTCGAGTCCAAGGAGGCCGAGGGCGATCACGCGCTCCACCTCATTGATGCCAAGAAACCGATCACGATCCAGGATCTGCTGCGGCATACGTCCGGCATCACCTACGGCTTCTTCGGCGACATGCTGGTCAAGAAGGCCTACGTCGCCGCCAACGTGTATGAAGGCGATTTCGACAACGCCGAATTCGCCGCGCGCATCGCCAAGCTTCCGCTCGCCTTCCAGCCCGGCACCACGTGGGACTACAGCAACTCGACCGACATTCTCGGCCGGCTGGTGGAGGTGGTTTCGGGCAAGTCGCTCTATCAGTTCGAGAAGAAGAACATCCTCGACCCGCTCGGCATGACCGACACCAGCTTCTATGTGGCCGACACGGCCAAGCACGCTCGCATCGCCGAGCCGTTCAAGAACGATCGGGTGATCGGTGTCGGCGTCGAGATGAGCGAGCCGCGCAATGTGCGGAAGTGGGAGTCGGGCGGCGGCGGCATGGTCGGCACGGTCGCGGACTACGCGCGTTTCGTATCGATGCTGGCAAACGGCGGCACGCTCGACGGCAAGCGCTACCTCGGCCCGAAGACACTCGCCTACATGACGTCGGACCATAACGGCAGCGTGGTCACGCCCGGTCCGTACTACCTGCCCGGTCCCGGCTATGGCTTCGGGCTCGGCTTCGCGGTCCGCAAGGAGGCCGGTGTCGCGCTGACGCCCGGCTCGGCCGGCGATTACAACTGGGGCGGCGCCGGCGGCACCTATTTCTGGGTCGATCCGAAGGAAAACATGTTCGTCATCTTCGCGATGCAATCGCCGCGCAACCGCACCGCCGTCCGGCAGGTGCTGCGCGACATGGTCTATTCGGCGATCGACAAGCCCGCCGCGCGGACGCCGACCGACTAGCTGCCCGACCAGCCGTCTCTGGGGTGGGCCGTTGCGGCGCAACGGCCCTTTCTCGGCGCGACTTTTGCATGTATAAACGCGCGCGGATCGGACTGGGAGAGCCCGCAACATGCTTGCGATTGTCCGCATTGCTTTGCGGCGCCCCTACACGTTCGTCGTCCTCGCACTCACGATTCTGATTGTCGGCCCGCTCGCGGCCCTGCGCACCCCCGTCGACATCTTTCCCGACATCCGCATCCCGGTGATCGCGATCATCTGGGGCTATACGGGCCTTCAGCCGGACCTGATGGCCGGTCGCATCGTCACGCAGTCGAGCCGCGGCCTCACCACCACGGTCAACGACATCGAGCACATCGAGGCGACGTCCTACAACGGGCTGGGCATCATCAAGGTGTTCTTCCAGCCGAACGTCGATATCCGCATCGCCAACGCGCAGATCACGGCGGTGATGCAGACGCAGCTCAAGCAGATGCCGCCCGGGCAGACGCCGCCGCTGATCCTCAACTACAATGCCTCGACCGTTCCGATCATCCAGGTCGCGCTCTCAGGCTCCGGCCTCTCCGAGCAGGCGCTCGCCGACATCGGCCTCAACGTGGTGCGCACGCCGCTGGTGACGCTTCCGGGCGTCGCGATCCCGTTCCCCTATGGCGGCAAGGTGCGTCAGATCCAGATCGATCTCGACTCCGCCGCCATGCAGGCGCGCAATCTCTCTGGGCAAGATGTCGCCAACGCGCTCGCGGCGCAGAACCTGATCACGCCGGTCGGCACGCAGAAGATCGGAAGCCTCGAATACACCATCCAGCTCAACAACGCGCCGTCGGTCATCTCGGAATTGGGCGATCTGCCGATCAAGAACGTGGGCGGCGCGATGGTCTACGTGCGGGACGTCGCGCAGGTGCGCGACGGCAACCCGCCGCAAACCAACATCGTGCACGTCGAGGGCAGCCGTTCGGTGCTGATGCAGGTGCTCAAGAACGGCTCGGTCTCCACGCTCGCGATCATCGAGAGCATCAAGGAGCGCGTCGAGCAGCTCAGGGGGATCGTTCCGCCCAACCTCAACATCGCGCTGATCGGCGACCAGTCGCTGTTCATCAACGCGGCGGTCAGCGGCGTCATCCATGAGGGCATCATCGCGGCCGCGTTGACCAGCCTGATGATCCTGATCTTCCTCGGAAGCTGGCGTTCGACCGTCATCATCGCGATCTCGATCCCGCTCTCGGTGCTCGGCTCGATCGCGATCCTCGCCGCGCTCGGCGAGACGCTCAACATCATGACGCTCGGCGGCCTCGCGCTCGCGGTCGGCATCCTGGTCGACGACGCGACCGTGACGATCGAGAACATCAACTGGCATCTGGAACAGGGCAAGGAAGTCGAAACCGCCATCATGGATGGCGCGGCGCAGATCGTGACCCCGGCTTTCGTGTCGCTGCTCTGCATCTGCATCGTGTTCGTGCCGATGTTCTTCCT
>JAXDOA010000617.1:0-2788 GCA_034669125.1 Hyphomicrobiales bacterium | reverse complement strand
TGACTTGAAGCCGGCGATGCTCGCGACCACGATCGGGAAAAACGACAGCAGGAACACCAGCAACAGCTTGGGCGTGAAGCCGAAGCCGAACCAGATGATGAACAGCGGCGCGATCGCGATTTTCGGGATGATCTGCAGGAACACGACGACCGGATAGATCGCGTTCTCGACGAAGCGCGAGTAGGCGACCGTGAGCGCAAGCGGAATACTCACCACGACGGCGAGCAGGTAGCCGGCGATGATCTCCTGCGTGGTCACCCAGGCGCCGCCCATCACGGTGTCGTAGCGCTTGAGGAACTCGGTCCACACCTTCGAGGGCGGCGGCAGCAGGTATTCTTTCACGCCCGTGAGATGAACGGCGAACTCCCACAGGGCGAACAAGAGCGCGAACACGATCAGCGGCGCGGCGCGGCGCTTGAGCCATGCGCCAAGGCTGGCACTGCGCGCCGCAGTCGGTTCACCGGTCGTCGCGACGCTCACGGCTGCGCCGCGTCTTTCGCGCCCCCGAGATCCTTGGTGCCGTACTCGGCCGGCAGGTTGATCTCGATCAGCTCCAGATCGTCCGAGCGCGCGATGACGTTGTGCGCGACGCCGGCCGGTTGCGACAGACACGAGCCGGCTTTCACCGTGACATCGCCCTCCACGCCGGCGAAACGGAACGTGATCCAGCCTTTCAGGATCACCACGAAATGCCCGGTCATGTCGTGCCAGTGCCAGCCGGTCGGCTCACCGAACGGCCGGATGGCGCGGATGTGCTTGGCGCCGATGCGCCCGCCCGAGGCCGCCGCAAGCCCGAGATCGCGGTACTCGTTGTCGGCGCGCGGCCCGTCGCGAGTGAAGCTTTCATCCGACTCGGTGACGTGATTGAGCTTCGTATGCGCGTGCGCGAGGTCGAGCGGACCCGGATAGCGCATCGGCGTGTCGGACGTGTCCATTGTGGTTCCTTTATGCCGGCACCCACGCGAGCGCGCGGGTCTCGGTGAGGCGGCGCGGCAGCGCGGTCCAGCTTTCGCCGCCGTCAAGCGAGCGGAAATACTGGCCGAGCGCGGTTGCGGCGAAGATCAGTTTCGGGTCGGCCGGATTGGTGGCGACACACCAGGCCGAGCTTTGCAGCTCGCCCGGCAGCTTCGCGTCTTCCCAGTGCGCGCCATAGTCACGGCTGCGCATCAGTCGGCCCCACGAGCCGGGTGGGCCGTCGCCATTGCACAGCAGCATGAAGCCGTTGCGGTCGGCGCGCGGCGTCACGCCGCGGGTATATTGCGAGGCAGAGTCGAGCGGCTTGAGTGTCCAGTTGCGGCCGTCGTCGTTGCTGACGTGCAGGCCCATGTTGGTGGTGGCATAGAGCAGACGCGAGCCGTTGCGCACGATGGCAACGTCGTGGATGTCTTCCGACACGAGCCCCGCCGAAGCATTCTCGAACGACTTGCCGCCATCGGTCGAGCGCCACACGCCGCCGATTTCGAGGCCCGCGAAGACAAGCTCCGGATCATCCGGATCGAACGTGATGCGCGTGACGCGGGGCTTGAGCACGGCGGGGCAGGTCTCGGGCAGCGGCGCCTTCACGCGCTCCCATGTCTTCGCGCCGTCGGTCGAGCGGAAGATGCCGGGCGGGCGCGTGCCGGCGAGGATCAGGTCCGGATCGTGCGGCGAGCGCGTGACCGACCAGATGCATAGGCTGTCCAACTGCGAGGGGAGGTGGGTCCATGTCCCGCTCGCGATGTCGAGCCGGTAGATGCCGCTATCGGTGCCGGCCAGCAGTTCGCCCGGCCGGTCGGGGTGCGCCGCCAGCGCCCACACGCGCGTTTCCGAGTACATACCGGACGTGCCCCAGAAACGCTGCAGCGTTTCGCCGAGGTCATCTGAGTACCAGACGGAGAGTCCCGCCGTCCCGATGTAGAGACGAGGCGTCATCGGCGTTTCCTTGTTTTGGCGATGATGAACCCGGCGGCGATCCGGGGTCAATGTGTCGCGGGGAAGGATCGGCGGTTGCGACAATTTACGCGGGCATCCGCGATTTCGAGGGGCCGAGCAGCTATACTCAGTCCTCATCCTGAGGAGGCCGCCTTAAGCGCGTTTACGCGCGTCTGCGACGCGCTATGGCGCCCGTCTCGAAGGATGGCCGCAAGCGCTGATATCCAATGAGCGACGGCGCATATGTCTACATCCTGCATTGCGCGGATGGGAGCTATTACTGCGGTACCGCGCGACAGAGCCTGGCGCGACGCGTCGCGGAGCACAATTCAGGCGTGCTCGGAGGCTACACGAGCACGCGCAGGCCGGTCGTGCTTGTGTATTCCGAATGGTTTCAACGGATCACGGACGCGATCGCGGCCGAGCGGCAAATCAAATGCTGGTCGCGGGCAAAGAAGGAAGCATTGATCCGAGGAGACTTCGGCGCATTGCCCTCGCTGTCCAAGCGATCCGCGAAACGCGAGACGAATTAGTCGGCGGAGCTTGTGGCCATCCTTCGAGACGCTCGCTTCGCTCGCTCCTCAGGATGAGGGCCTGCCCTAGTCCACCAGCTTATCCACGTCGCCGAAATAATAGTCCTTCCAGTTGTCGGGCTTCGCCTTCACGCGCCCGACCTTGGCGAGAAATTCGCTGATCTTGTCGGCGCCCTTCGGCACAATCGTGATCACGATGTTCGGGTCGTTCAGCATCGCCAATAGCTCCTCGACCGGCATGCGGTCCTTGGTGACGCGCAGGTAGGCCTCGGCGGCGCCCTTCTTGTCCGCCTTGATCCACGCGGTCGACTCCTTCAGGGCGCCGAGCAGGGCGGCGATGACCT
>JAXDOA010000616.1:0-9366 GCA_034669125.1 Hyphomicrobiales bacterium | reverse complement strand
TGCCGCTGCAGCGCCCGCGCCTCCACGCCGTCGTCGACGAACTGCGCGAAGGCGGCACCGCGCGAGATCGCCTCAAGCCCAAGCGCGCCGGTGCCGGCGAACAGGTCGAGCACGCGCGCGCCGCCGACCGGGTCGCCGTAGGCGTGCATCAGGATGTTGAACAGCGACTCGCGCAAGCGATCGGCGGTCGGGCGGATGCTTTGCGTTTTCGGCGCCGCGAGTGCGCGTCCGCGCAGGCGTCCGCCGACGATGCGCACTTAGCGATCTCGCTTGCTGCGGTTCGGCCGCCCACCGCGTTTGGGCGCATCGTCGAATGACGGTCTTGCGCCTTCGCCACGCGAGGGGCGATGAAATTTCCTGCTCTCGTCGGAACGCGGCGCGCGCTTTTCCGGCTTTGTCTGTCGCGGCCGCTTCGCTTCGCTGCGCGCGGGCAGGGGAGCGGCGGGAGCTTCCGGCTTCTTCTGGCGCGTGACAATCGGCGCTGCGAAATCCGCGCCCGCCAGCCGCGCGAGCTTTTCGCCCAGTTGGTCGCGCAGTACCCGCGTTGGCACCTCGGCAATCCCGCCGTCCTCGATCTCGCCCAACTGGAACGGCCCGAACGACACGCGGATCAGCCGCGCCACATGCAGGCCGAGATGGCGCAACACATTGCGCACCTCGCGGTTCTTGCCCTCGCGGATGGCGAAAGTGATCCATACGTTCGACGTCTGTTCGCGGTCGAGCGTCGCCTCGATCGGCCCGTAGTTGACGCCGTCCACGGTGACGCCGTCGCGCAACTCGTCGAGCTGCGCCTGCGTGACCTTGCCGTGTGCGCGCACGCGGTAGCGCCGCAGCCAGCCGGTCGCGGGCAACTCCAATGCGCGCGCCAGCCCGCCGTCGTTGGTGAGCAACAGCAGCCCTTCGGTTGACAGATCGAGCCGCCCGACGCTGATCAGGCGCGGCAGGTCCTTCGGCAGCGCGCCGAAGATGGTCGGCCGGCCCTGCGGGTCGGCGCTGGTGGTCACCAGCCCGCGCGGCTTGTGGTAGAGAAACAGTCGCGTGCGCTTCGCGCCGGGCAGCGGCTTGCCGTCGACCACGATCTTGTCGGCGGCGCTGACGTTGAGCGCGGGCGAGGCGATCTTGGCGCCATTGACGGCAACACGCCCGGCCGCGATCCACGCCTCGGCTTCCCGGCGGGAAGCAAGCCCTGCGCGCGCGATGACTTTGGCGATGCGCTCGCCTTGTGTAGGTTGGTTCGACATTGGAGCCTTATGGCACAAAGTTTCATGGATGACGCGCTCGCCGAAGCGCATGCAGCGCTTGCCGCCGCCGAGGTTCCGGTCGGCTGCGTGATCGTGCGCGATGGTGCCGTGGTGGCGCGCGCCGGAAACCGCACCCTGCGGGACCGCGATCCGACCGCACACGCCGAAATGCTTGCCGTTCGGCAGGCGGCCGCCGCGCTCGGCTCCGAGCGGCTCACCGACTGCGATCTCTATGTGACGCTTGAGCCCTGCGCGATGTGCACGGCGGCGATCTCGTTCGCGCGCGTCCGGCGGCTCTATTATGGCGCGGCCGACCCGAAAGGCGGCGCGGTGGACAATGGCGTCCGGTTCTTCGCGTCGCCGACCTGCCATCACCGCCCGGAAGTCTATGGCGGCATCGGCGAGAGTGAGGCTGCGGCGCTGCTGCGGGATTTCTTCAAAGCAAGGCGCTGAGCTTCTCCTTCACCTCTGTCTTGATCGGATCCGCGGCGCGCAGGATCGCGCTCGCCTGGAAGAAATCCAGCATGCGGAAAACGCCGATGTTCGGCCGCACCACGAGGTCGGGCGCGCCGCCTTTCAGCTTCTCCGAAACGATGGTGCGGCCCATCACCGAAATCGTGGCAAACAGGCTTTCCCACGGGTCGGGCACGCCGCGCGCCTCGGCGCTGCCGCCGGACACATCGACAGCGAGAATGACATCGGCCTTGCCGCGCAGGCACGTGAACGGCAGCGGATCGACCGCGCCGCCATCGACCAGCACGCGATCAAGCTCGACCGGCCGCACCAGACCGGGAATGGCGAACGAGGCGGCGATCGCGGGCCTGAGCGGTCCCTGCGTGAACACGACGGGTTCCCGCGCGTGCAGGTCTGCCGCGATGACGATCAGCGGAATTGCGAGATCGGAGAAATCGTCCGGCAGCAATTCGGCCAGGAACGCGTCATAGAATTTCAGGCCATCGACCACCAGCGGATTGCCAAAACCCGCACCGAGGATGTCGGTCCAGCCAACCGCGCGGCAGGCCATCACCCGGCGCAGCACCTCGCCGCGGTCGTGCGCCAGTGAAATGAGATGACGGCGCATCGTGCGCCCGCTCAAGCCCGCCGCATAGCCGGCGCCGATCACCGCGCCGATCGACGAGCCGGCGATTGCCGCAGGCTTCACGCCCATCTCGTCGAGCGCTTCGACGATTGCAATGTGGGCGAGCCCGCGCGCGCCGCCGGCTCCCAGCGCCAGCGCGAAACTCTTCAAGTTTTGCCTTTGAGCGTGATCTTATCCGAAAACCGGTTCCCACTTTTCGGGATCATGCTCGTGCCCCGGCTTCGCGCGCGAACTCCCAGGCCGTAGCGGCGAGCGGCCGGACCATTTGGGCGCGGGCGGGCGCATTTTCGTTGGTGGCGGTGCCATCGCGCACCCGCCCGACAATGCCCTGCAGGATCGCGGCAAGGCGGAAGAAATTGTAGGCCGAATAGACCGCGAGATACGGCCGTGGATCGAGCCCGGTGCGCGCCACGTAGGCGTCGACGTAATCCGACAGCGCCGGAATGCCGAGCGCCTTCAAATCGAGCCCGACCAGCGAGCCGGTGCCGGCGCTCGAGTCCGAATGCGGCATGTGCCACTGCATGCAGTGATAGGTAAAGTCGGCCAACGGATCGCCGAGCGTGGACAGTTCCCAGTCGAGCACCGCAAGCACGCGCGGCTCGCTCGGATGCAGGATCATGTTGTCGAGCCGGTAATCGCCGTGCACGAGGCGCACCGGGCCGGCCGGCGGCAGGTTCGCCGGCAGCCACGCCATGATGCGCTCCATCTCGTCGATCTTCTCGGTCTCGGAGGCGCGGTATTGTTTCGACCAGCGGTCGACCTGGCGCGCAACGTAATTCTCGCCGCGGCCGTAGTCGGAAAGCCCGATTGCCACCGGGTCATAGGAGTGCAGCCGCGCGAGCGTCGCGTTCATCGCGTCGAACACGGCGGCGCGTTCGCGCGGGTTCGAGCCCGGCATGTCGGGCACCCAAATCACCCGGCCTTCGACATAGCCCATCACGTAGAACGCCGTGCCGGTGACGCTCTCGTCGGCGCAGTAGATCACTGGTTCGGCGGCCGGGAAGCCCTGTGCGTGCAGCGCGCTGATCACCTTGAACTCGCGGTCGACCGCGTGCGCGGACGGAAGCAGTTTGCCGGGGGGTTTTCGCCGCAGCACGTATTTGCGCGCAGGCGTTTCCAGCATGTAGGTCGGATTCGACTGACCGCCTTTGAACTGCTTCACCGTCAGCGGGCCCTTGAAGCCCTTGGCATTCGCGGTGAGATATTCCTCCAGCCGCGCGGTGTCGAAGCGCAACGGCGCCGCGACCTCCTTGGTGCCCGTATAGGTCGCCTGCCGGTCGATCGTGGTCATGCGTTTCTCCCGGCCGCAACGTAGCGGGCTCGGCCGTCATGGCAAGGGCAGGGCTACGTGCCGGAGTTTTCTCGTCCAATCGCCAGATAGCCGATATCCCGGCGGCAAAATCCGCCGGGCCAATTCACCTTATCTACCGCCGCATAGGCGCGCTGTTGCGCTTCCGCCACGGAGGCACCGGTCGCCGCGATGCCGAGCACGCGCCCGCCATTCGCCGTGATGCGGTCGCCTTCGGATTTGGTGCCGGCGTGGAAAATCTCCACATCCTCGAGCGCCGCCGCGGCGTCGAGCCCGCCGATCACCGAGCCCTTGCCGTAATTGCCCGGATACCCGTTCGTCGCCATCACAACCACCAGCGCGGCCTCGTCGTACCAGCGCAGATCGAAGTTCTTCAGCTGCCCGTCGCGCGCGGCGATCAGCGCGGGAAGCAGATCCGACATCAGCCGCAGCATCAGCACCTGGCACTCGGGATCGCCGAAACGCACATTGTATTCGATCAGCTTCGGGCCCTGCGCGGTGATCATCAGCCCGGCGAACAGGACGCCGCGGAATGGCGCGCCCATGTCCTTCATGGCGCGCACCGTCGGCTTGACGATCTCCTCCATCGTGCGCCGGGTCATTTCCGCCGTCATCACCGGCGCCGGCGAATAGGCGCCCATGCCGCCCGTATTCGGACCTTTGTCGCCATCGTAGGCGCGCTTGTGGTCCTGCGCGGAGGCGAGCGGGATCGCGGTCTCGCCGTCGCACAGCGCGAAGAACGAGGCTTCCTCGCCGACGAGAAATTCCTCGATCACGACTTCGGCGCCGGCGTCGCCCAATCCGCCGGAAAACATCATGTCGATCGCGGCTTCGGCCTCCGCGATCGTCTCGGCGATGATCACGCCTTTGCCGGCCGCAAGGCCATCCGCCTTGATGACGATCGGGATGGATTGCTTGCGCGCGTAGGCCTTCGCGGGCTCGGCCGCGGTGAAGCGTTCGTAGGCGCCAGTCGGGATACCGTGCGCCTTGCACAGGTCCTTGGTGAAGCCCTTAGAGCCTTCGAGCTGCGCGGCCTTCTTGACCGGCCCGAAGGTTTTGAAACCGGCCGCTTCAAGATCGTCCACGATGCCGGCCACCAGCGGCGCCTCCGGCCCGACCACGACGAAATCCACGTTGTTCGCCTTGCAGAAAGCCACTACCGCTGCGTGGTCCGCGATGTCGAGCGCGACGCACTCGGCGTCCTGCGCGATCCCGGCATTGCCGGGTGCGCACCAGAGCTTGGTCGTCAGCGGCGAGGCGGCGATCTTCCAGGCCAGCGCATGCTCGCGCCCGCCCGAGCCGAGGAGGAGGATGTTCATGACCCGCGATGTAGCAGGATTCGGAACCGGTTTCCGCGCTAACCCGAGCCAATGTGGATAGCGGCTTTTGTCCCCGGCGGCAGCGCGTGCGGATCGACCTCGATCACGCCGTCGCGCAAGCGAACGCGATAGGTCGCGAGCTTCTCGGTGAACGGCGGCGGGGCGCAGCCGTCTTCGAGGCGGTATTCGTAACCGTGCCACGGGCAGGTCACGAGGCCGTTGACGATGCATCCTTCGCCGAGCGGCCCGTTCTGGTGCGCGCAGAGATTGGTCAGCGCGCCGATTTGATTGCCGTCGCGGAACACCGCGATGCGCTCGCCGCCCGGCGCCGTGACGATTCGCGCCTTCTTCTCGGGGATCGAATCGGGCGGGCCGACCACCAGCCAGCCGTCATGCTGCTGCGCGGCCTCGCGCTCGCGCCAGGCGGCGGCGATATGCAGCAGCGCGACCAGTGCGAACGATCCGCCGAGGAAGATTGGGACGAACAGGCGCCGATTTTCTTGCATCAGGCCAAGCGCCACATGCATCACCAGCACGCCGTAGGCGACGTAGAGCGCCATGTGCAGCGCTTTCCAGATGCGCGGCGTCAGAAACGCGAGCCAGAAATCGTGGCTGGTCGCGGCAAGCAGGAACAACACGGTGAGGCCGAACAGGCCGAGGGCCTTGATCGGGAAGCCAATGAACTTGCCGTAGCCTGGGCTTGCGACCATCTCGGTCATGAGGTCGGCCGTGGCCCCCTGCACGGCGAACCAGTCGACCACCGAATACGCGTGGACGAGCGCGACGAGAAACGTCAGCACACCGAAGTGGCGGCGGTTGTACAAGAGCGGCAGGAAGCATGGCGACAGCCGCGCGAGCGGGCCGATCGTCAGGATGATGGTCAGCATCACGAACGCGCAGGTGCCGAATGCCTTGATGCGGAGGCCGATCCAGGCCGGCATGTCGGCGGGTGGGTTGCGCACTGCGCCGAGGGTCATGAACGTGCCGATGAACAGCACGACGCCGGCAATCAGGATGCCGTCATAGATCAGCTTGCGCCGGTTCCAATGGACCGCCGAGAAGCCCGCGCTCATTTCGGCTCCGGCATAAGCGCGTTTACGCGCGTCTTGGCGCTGTCTGCGGGTTGCTCCGGCGGCGGGCGCAGCGCGAGCGCCATCGTGAAGCCGAGCGCGACGATCACGGCCAGCACAGGCCACAGGAGGCGGTGGAATGTCCGGTGTCCGCGCGTCACCGCAGCGCCTTCAGCCAGCGCGTGAGCACGTATGGCCACAGCGCCGCGGCGCCGGGCAGGATCAGGATGCGCGCGCCGAGGCTCACCGACGCGGGCTGCACCCGCGTGATGCCAAAGCTGACGAAGGCGAGCGCCGTCACGACGCCGACCGCCGCGTAGAGCGCCAGCGCATTGAGCAGGAATGCGACGAGGGGGTGCATTGGAGCGTTCTCGTGGGCTCGCTTACTATACGGTAGCGCGGCATTTCCGTTTCGGCTCGTGACAAAATAGGCTGGCCCACAGGCAGAAAAAACCGCTATTCGATTCGGTCAAATGAACGAACCCCGCGTCAATATCCCGGAATGGACCGTCTCCGAACTCTCGGCGGCGCTGAAGAAGACCGTGGAAGACGCCTACGGCTTCGTGCGCGTGCGCGGCGAGATATCCGGCTTCAAGGGCGCATCGCCATCCGGCCATTGCTACTTCCGCCTGAAGGACGACAAGGCGGTGCTCGAAGGCGTCATCTGGAAGATGGTCTACGGGCGGCTGCGCTTCAAACCGCAGGAAGGCCTGGAGGTCGTCGCGACGGGCCGGCTGACGACGTACCCCGGCTCATCGAAGTATCAACTGATCATCGAAGCACTGGAGCCGGCCGGCATCGGCGCCCTGATGGCGCTGCTCGTGGAGCGCAAAAAAATGCTCGCCGCCGAGGGCCTGTTCGACGAGGCGCGCAAGCAGCTCATTCCGTTCCTGCCTGCCACGATCGGCGTCATTACGTCGCCGACCGGCGCGGTGATCCGCGACATTCTGCACCGGCTCGCCGACCGCTTCCCGCGCCATGTATTGGTCTGGCCGGTGCGCGTGCAGGGCGACGGCTCGGCCGAGGAGGTCGCGGCCGCGATCCGTGGCTTCAACGCGCTGTCCGAAGGTGGGCGGATCGCGCGGCCGGACGTGCTGATCGTGGCGCGTGGCGGCGGCTCGCTCGAAGACCTCTGGTCGTTCAACGAGGAGATCGTGGTCCGGGCGGCAGCGGAGAGCATGATCCCGCTCATCTCCGCGGTCGGCCATGAGACCGATATCACGCTGATCGATTTCGCCGCCGACAAGCGCTGTCCGACGCCGACCGCGGCGGCCGAGTGCGCCGTGCCGGTGCGCTCGGACCTGCTGACACGGATCGACTCGCTGGCGCTCCGCCAACGTTCCTGCTGGGCGCGCGGGCTCGATGCGCGGCGCACCGAGTTGCGCGCGGCGGCGCGTGCGCTGCCGGCCGCCGACGAGCTACTGGCCGTGCCGCGCCAGCGGCTTGATTCACTCGCGGAGCGGCTGCCGCGCGCGCTGCATGCGAACGCGCAAATCCATCATAAGCAATATCTGCGCTGTTCGAGCAGACTCTCGCCGCCGCTCCTGCGCGGGCGCGTACAGCGGTCGCGCGACCGGCTGGCGAATGCGGGCGGACGATTGACGGTCGCGGTGCGGACGAACATCGCGGCGCATCGCCAGCGCATCGTGCGCGACCGCGAGCGTATCGCGACACTGTTCGAGCGCGGCTCGGTCGGGATGGCGCGGCTGATCGAGCGGCGCTTCGCGGCGCTCGATCGCGCCGACAAGCTGCTCGGTGCATTCTCGTATCAGAGCGTGCTCGCGCGCGGTTTTGCGCTGGTGCGCGACCCGTCAGGCACGCCGTTGCGTAGCGCATCGGCCGTCAGCCCGGGCCAGCACCTCGATATCGAGTTTCGTGACGGGCGCGCGACCGCGGTGGCGACGCAGGCGCATGGCGCCCCGGTGAAGCCGCGCCAGCCGATCCGTCCGCGCTCGCGCCGCACTAGCAGCGGCGAAGGGCAGGGGAGCTTGTTTTAGGGCGCCGCGGGGTCGCGAGCGCTAGCGGATCAGGTGCCCTGCTCGGGGGCCTTGTAGACGACCACGGGCGCCTTCTCGCCGGGCTTATCGGGAAGCTTCGGCTGCGGCAGCGGATAGAACTTCGGCTCTTCGCGCTTCCAACCAGGCTCGAAAAGCTGTCCGACGCCGACGCCGCTGCCATGCCGGGCCTCGTTCTCGGAGACCGCCGCCTGTAGCGACTTTGCGACTTTCTCATCCCAGGGCAGCTTGTAATAGCGCGGCTCGGCGGAGCCGGGCAGCTGCAGCCAGAGATACACGCCGTCGTTCTCCTTGAGATACGAGCCGATGACCTTGGCGCCCTGCACGTCCGTGCGGAAGACCTCGAGCCGGGTCGATTTCGGCCGCCCCAGCATGTCGGAATAGCCGAAGAACAGCGCGCCGAGGATCACCGCGAAGAATCCCGCGATGATGGCGCGGCGCCCGCGGCTCGCGGCCGGCACCGCCACATACGCGAAGATCCCAAGCAAGAGCGCCAGCGAGACGAAGGCGATGAGGAAGCTGGTCATGACTTGGCTCCCGCCCGGAGACGCTTCGGAATGCGGTTCATGCTGTCGGGGATGAACTCGCCTTTCTCATCGAGGCGAAAACGGAACGCGGTCGTCTCCTGCCCCTCGAAGGTGAGCTGGACATCCGACATCAGCACCTGGCGCACCTCGCCCTGCGGGTTCTGATGCGATACTTTGATCTGCGCGCTGACCGGGTATTTTTCGTCGCGCGAGCGGTACAGCATGGCGTTCACCACGTACTCGCCCGGCGCGCGGCCGCGGCCGTAGGAGACCTCATAGTTCATGGAGTTGGGATCGCCGCCCTTGCCGAGGTCGTCGCGCACCAGATTGAAGATCATGCCGGATTTGTTCGAGTATCCGACCGGAAAGTCGCCCGGTCCCTGCACCCAGAGATCGACGTCGGCATCGATCGCCTTGTCCCAGAACATCTCGACGATGACGTTGCCGGGGGGGACCTGCCCCTTGCTACTCTCCTCGTTCTTCTTGGCGACATGCGCAAGAGCGACGGCACCGATCACCAGATAGGCGAACACCAAGAGAAACAGCATGTCGCGGAACAGGACATTCATTCCCCGCCACATGGCACTAAACCTCCTGGCGGGCGAGCAGTTGAGCGTTTGTGCCGAGCCAGAGATAGCCGATGCAGGCGAGCAGATTGGTGTAAAGCGCGATGCCGGCGCCGATATAGATCGAAGAGATGATCGCCTTGAAGCTCTCGAAATTCTGCGCGTTGTCGACCGAGAGGTTGGACACCGTCATGATGAGTCCGAGCACGGTGCCGACCAT
>JAXDOA010000615.1:0-5913 GCA_034669125.1 Hyphomicrobiales bacterium | reverse complement strand
TAGCGGCGGAACACCTCGCGCGCTTTCTCGCGCGCCTGCTCGCGCGGCAGCGCGAAGGTCTCGCGCCGGAACGCGTCGGACCTCGCGCGCGTTCGTAGCGCCTGCGCGGCGCGCGCCGCGATGTCGGCGGGAGTTCGGCTGGTACGCATTAACCCTGACCGGTGCCTGAGGATACCGACGATACAATTCAAACACGCGCAATACGAGTCCGTTGCGAACCATGGCGCGTACGCGCGCGACAAATTGGTTCCAGCTCATCGCCAACCGCAGAGGCCCGCCGTGCAGACCCCGCAGACCGACAACACCGCGCCGACCGAGACCGACATCATGCTCGTGCGCAAGACGTTCGATCTCGTCGTGCCGATCGCGGGGCTTGCCGCGGACCTGTTCTATGACCGGCTGTTCTACCTCGCGCCGAGCCTGCGCCACCTGTTCCCGAACGACATGCGCGACCAGAAGCGCAAGCTGATGGTCATGCTCGCGACCGCCGTGCACGGCCTGACCGATCTCGACGCGCTGGTGCCGCAACTGATGACGCTGGGTGCGCGCCACGCCGGCTATGGCGTGAAGGATCGGCACTACAAGGTCGTCGGCGAAGCACTGATCTGGACCCTGGAGCGCGGGCTTGCCGATGCGTTCACGCCCGAGGTCGAGCGCGCCTGGGTGCGCGTCTATCTGCTGGTCGCCGCGACCATGCAGGCGGGCGCCGACGAGGCCCGCACCATGCAGGCGGCGGAATAAGTCAGCCGCCGAGCGCATCGTTGACGATCTCGTTGAGCGCTTTGCGGTCCAGCGGAAAGCCTCGGCCGATCCAGGTTTCCTCGGCGCGCGCAAGCGCGGCGCCGAGCGAAGGACCCTTCTCGACCCCGCGCGCGATGAAGTCCGCGGCACGAAGCGGAAACACCGGCGCGCTCCAGCGCTGCGGCAGCATCGCAAGGTCGCGCCACGCTTCGTCATGCGCGCTCGCGTCCGAGCGCGTCCAGGCGAGCAGCGCCCGCGCGGTGAAATACTTCGGCCCGAGCGCATAGATCAGCTCGCGCGCCGCCGCCTCGCCTTGTCCCGGCGAGACGCGCCACCATGTGTCGCCCATCGCGGCAAGTTGCTCGCGCTCGACATTCGACAAACGAAGCCGCTGCCACAGCCGCTCGGCATCCTCGACGATCCACACGCCGAGCGCGCCGAGCCGCCGCGTTGCGTCGGGCGAAAGCCCGCACGCCGCTTCGACCTTTCCCATGTTGGCGAAGCTTGCCAGATGCGGCACGCCGCCGAGCACACTCCCGAGCAGCCCCGCCTCCGCCATCACGGCAAGCGCCGGCACGGCATGCGGCGCCACCATCAGCTTCATCAACTCCATGCGCACGCGCTCGCGCGAGAGCTGTTCGAGGCCGCCGCGCATCACGATCGCCGCATGCAGCCCGCCGGCATCCGGATGGCCTTGCCCGTAATAGGCGTGGAAGCGGAAGAAGCGCAGGATGCGCAGGTAATCCTCGCGGATGCGCGTCGCCGCGTCGCCGATGAAGCGCACATGATGCGCGCGCAGATCCGCCAATCCCCCGACGTAATCGTGCACCGTGCCGTCCGCCGAGAGCGACAGCGCGTTCATGGTGAAGTCGCGGCGCTGCGCGTCGCGCTTCCAGTCGCGCCCGAATTTCACGGTCGCGTGGCGCCCGAACGTCTCGACGTCCTCGCGCAAGGTCGTGACCTCGAACGGGCGGCCCTCGATCACCACCGTGACGGTGCCGTGGTCGAAGCCGGTCGGCACCGCCTTGAAGCCCGCGGCTTCGGCGCGCCGCGTCACCTCGGCCGGCAGCGCCGTGGTCGCCACGTCGACGTCGCCGTGCGGCAAGGCGAGCAGCGTGTTGCGCACCGCGCCGCCGACCACGCGCGCTTCCTCGCCGTCGCGGTCGAGCACGGACAGCAGGTCGCTGAGCGGCTTTTCGGTCAGCCACGCCGCATCGATCTTCACTTGGTGGTCCCCGGCACGAGCTTGCCGTTCTCGATGTGCGCCGGGATGTAGTCCGAGCCCGCGGGGTCGCCGCCCCACTGCGCCAGCACGATGAAGCTGCCGGCCATCAGGACGAGCGCCACGATGGTAAGCCACATCAGCGTGGAGAGCGGCCAGGATTCCGGATGCAGCACGCCCGCCTGCGTGGCCCACAGATAGACCGCGTAGACCGCGAACGGCAGCAGGAACAGCGCAAGCTCGGTGAGGACGGGGCGGATCATGCTGTTGTTTACCGCGCGGGCATGTGGCGTGGAAGCGCGAGCCGGGTACTCGGTGCACCCTCCCCTGGAGGGGGAGGGTCGGCGAGCATGAGCGAAGCGGAATGCGAGCCGGGGTGGGGTGAACATTTTTGGCGAAGGCTCACCCCACCCCGACGCTCGCTTCGCTCGCGTCGACCCTCCCCCTCCAGGGGAGGGTATCCGCGCGTGCGGCTCCCACCGCGCGTATCAGTCCGAGTCAATTGTCAAACAGCCAACGCTCCGCCGCCCGTTTGGGGAGGGGTGGGTACCCCTTTGTCTTTCTCCGCCCCCGAAAAAAAATGAGGGGAGCAGAGCGCCGACAGGCGCTGGTGCGGAAGCGCCGCACCCGGTGACCGTCCTCGCGGATAGGTCCATCTCCGGAAAATCGGCCAGAGATGACCGGCCACTGACGGGGGCCGGCGCGCCTGTCGGCGCTCTGCTGCGGCGTTCTCCTTCCGGCGTCGGGCCGCGCTTTCAGCAGCGCTTCACGCGCTGCCGTCAGCCAGCTCCTGGCAGGAGGCCGTATTACCTCCGGGCGGAGCCCCGACGCCGCCCGAGTGCGTGCTGTGCGTCAGCACGCCCGCGGGCGCCGCTCCAGCCAAGGCCCGGAATTGCCGGGCGCCGGCTGCCGGATTTGAGACCTGTTCTCCGGTCCCGCCTCCGGCCTGCTCCACGCTCAAGACGCCTCATGAGTGCGCCCCTCAGCGAGCAGGGTGCGATCATGATAAATGCGGTTTTGGCCGCGGGGATAACTTTTTTTCGAGAAGTTATCCCCGCGGGCGAGGCGCGCGCTCGCTTCGTGCGATAGACTGCACCGGCATGATTGTCCGTACGAACGGAGGGCACGTCATGACAAATATCGTCCGGCTCTTGATCGTCGTGCTTGTCCTGCTGGCGAGCGGCATGGCGGACGCGCAAACCGCCGACCCGCGCGTGGCCGATCTCGTGCGCGCCGGCAAAGTGCGCTTCGGAACGTTTCCGCCGCAATACACCAAGGACGCCAAGGGCGGACTGAAGGGCCCATTCGTCGAAATGATGCGCGCAGCGGCCGCGCACATGGGTCTCCCGATCGAACTGGTCGAGCTTCCGACGCCGGCGAAGCTCGTCGAGTGCCTCGACTCCGGCGCCTGCGACTACGGCTCGCTCGGGTTTGACGCGGCACGCGCCGACAAGGTCGAGGCGTTCACCGCGCCGTTCATGCAGTTCGGCTACACATTTCTGGTGCCACCCGACTCCGCGATCGCGCGCTTCGCGGATGCCGACCGCGCGGGCGTGCGCATCGCGGTGGTGCGCGGTCACGCTTCGACGCTTGCGATCGGGCGCATTCTGAAGAATGCCGAACAGGTGAGCACGGACACACCGGACGAGGCGTTCGAGCTGTTGCGCGGCGGAAAGGTCGACGCCTGGGCCTCGGCGGCGCCCACGCTGTTCGACTACGCGGCGGAATTCCCCGGCTCGCGCGTGCTCGCCGACAGCTATGGCGCCAATCGCCCGACGCTCGTCGGCCCGAAGGGAAAGCCGGCGCGTTTCGCCTACATCGCGGCGTTCATCGATCACGCCAACGCGTCGGGCCTCTCGCAGCAGGTGCTCGATCGCGCCGGCGTGCCGGGATACACGCTGCCGGATGGGAAGAGGTAAGGACCGATCCGCACGCGCGCTCGTTAATCGCCATTATCAAAGAAGTAGCGGCTTCGATGAAATCTCTCCTCGCTCTAGGGCTTTTTTTGTTGCTCGTCGGTTCAGGCACGGCGGAGACGAATAGTCCTTCGGCCGTACAATCAGGCACGGTGGCGGCACAGCGCGCCGCGCTCCTCGAGGACGACCCAGACGACCCGCGAGGCAAACGGTATGAGGGCTCCGTGTTATGGCAGACCGAGATCAGAAAGCCGACGGGGGAGCCGGACGCCCCGCCCGATCTTGTGGTGCGGGCTGACATTGAAATTCCCGAGCGCCGCATCACCATCACGATATTTATCCAGCGCGACCTCAGTCCAACGCGACAGCCGACGAGCCACCTTATCGATATCACCTTTAACCTGCCCGCGGACTTTCCGTCCGGGGGAATCCGGAAGGTCTGGGGTGTGGTAATGAAGTCGGCCGAGCAGACACGCGGGTCACCACTCGGGGGCGCTGCCGAGAAGGTCACGACAAACTATTTTCTGATCGGGCTGGCTAGGAGGGATATGCGGCGCAACCTCCAACTCCTAAAGGAGCGCAACTGGTTCGACATTCCGATTTCCTACAACAACGGCCGCAACGCGATTCTCACAATCCAGAAAGGCGAGCCCGGCAAGCGTGCCTTTGAGAAGGCGTTCAACAGCTGGAAGCAGTGAACGGTTCACCGGCTAGTGTGGGGCGTCATCGTGGTCAGAGTTCTTTATGCCCCTCACCCGTCATCTTCGCTTCGCTCGGATGCCACCCTCTCCCCGCTTCGCTGGGCGAGGGAAAGAAAGATCACCCATAAATCTTCTCATACAAATTCCGCAAAATCCCGGCCGTCACGCCCCAGATATATCGCTCCCCGAACGGCATCTCGTAATAGTGACGCGTCACGCCCTTCCAGTCGCGGCTGGCGCGCTTGTGGTTGGCCTTGTCCATGACGAAGGCCAGCGGCACCTCGAAGGCGTCGGCGACTTCGCGTGCGTTGACCGTCAGCGCGTAGGTCGAGCTCACGCGCGCCACCACCGGCAGGATGCGGAAGCCCGTGAAGGTGAGATAGAGGTCGAGATAGCCGATCGGCTCGATCAGCGCCGCGTCGAGCCCGATCTCCTCCTGCGTCTCGCGCAAGGCGGCGGCGAGCGGCGTGTGATCGGACGGGTCCATCTTGCCGCCGGGAAATGCGATCTGGTTCGCGTGGCTCGGCAGGTCGGAGGTGCGCATGGTGAGCAGCACGCCGGGCTCGGGATGATCGACCACGCCCACCAGCACCGCGGCGGGACGCGTCGCCGAAACGCCGACCTGCTCCCATTTGGCCGGATCGGTGTCGAGATCGCCGCGCGCGAAGTCGGTGATCGAGTGATCGTGCAGCGCCGCCGGCACGTCGAGGGTGAGTGCCTTGCGCGCGCGGTCGAAGAAGTCGCGGCCGATGACGGGCGTGGCGGAGTCCATCAGCGCGGCCCCTTCAACTCGGATGCCGGCGCCATCGCGAAAAACTTCCCGCCCGACGAAACGCCGAACATGCGCGTGCCGGAAACCTCGCGCTCCTCGCCGAGCTCGACCAGATCGTAGAACAGCGCGCGCGTCACCAGCGCCCACAGGTCGCGCCGCACGTGGAGGTACGGCTTCAAGCCCCCGGTCTCTTGCTCGGGCTCAAAGCGCAGCGCGTTCTCCGGCCCGCACGCGACCCAGTCGTCCACATTGGTGCGAAAGTGCAGGACGCGCGCGGCCCCCTCGCCTTCGGCCTTCATCTCCACGGCGAGAAACGGCGCATCGTCGACCGTGATGCCGATCTTCTCGACCGGCGTCTTGAGAAAATATTTCTCCCCCTCGCGCCACAGCACCGAGGCGAACAGCTTCACCAGCGCGGGCCGGCCGATCGGGGTCTTCAGATAGAACCAGGTGCCGTCCGCCGCGATCCGCATGTCGAGGTCGCCGCAGAACGGCGGATTCCATAGATGGACTGGGGGGAGGCCGCGCGCGCCCTCGCGCTTGGCCGCCCCCACGATTGCG
>JAXDOA010000614.1:0-4885 GCA_034669125.1 Hyphomicrobiales bacterium | reverse complement strand
GGTCCAGTTCTGGTCGTCGACCGGCACCACGTCGGTGTGACCCGAGAGAATGAAACCCGGCACATCCTTCGGCCCGAGCGTCGCCCACAGGTTCGATTTCTGTCCGGTTTCGTCATAGACGCGCTGGTGCTTCACGCCGAGCTTGTCGAGATAACCTTCGATCCAGGCGATGCAGTCGAGATTGGAGTTGCGGCTCACGGTGTCGAAGCCGACCAGGGCCGAGAGGATGTCTTTGCTACTCTGAACGTTCATTTTGGGTTCTCGTGGGACCGCGCATCATGCATTGCAGCCGGTTCGGATCAAGCTCTAAGCTCCCCGCGAACACTGCAGGACAGATATGCCCGACATCAAATCCCTCACCGCCGCCGATTTGCTTCGCCTTTATCGCAAACGGGAGTTGTCGCCGGTCGAGGTGACACGGGACCAGCTCGACCGCATCGAGAAATTTCAGCCGGCCATCAACGCCTTCATCATCGTGGACCGCGACGGCGCGCTGGAGGCGGCGCAGGCCTCCGAGGCGCGTTGGCTTAAAGGTGAGCAGGTCGGCCCTGCCGACGGTCTCGGCGCGACCGTGAAGGACAATGTCTGGCTGAAAGACTTTCCCTCGCGCCGCGGGTCGCTCACGATCGATCCCGCGCCGATGAAATCCGACGCACCCGCGGTCGCGCGGCTGCGCGAAGCGGGCACCGTGATCCTCGGCAAGACCTGCCTGCCGGAATTCGGCTGGATCGGCGCAACGCACTCCCCGCTCACCGGCATCACGCGCAATCCGTGGAAGCTCGACCGCACGCCGGGCGGCTCGTCCGGCGGCGCGGCGGCGGCGGCGCTGCTCAATCTCGGCCATCTGCACATCGGCACCGACGGCGCGGGCTCGATCCGCATTCCGGCGGCCTTCACGGGCGTATTCGGCATCAAGCCGAGCTACGGGCGCGTCGCGGCCTATCCGGCCTCGCCGTTCAGCATCCTGGCGCATGTCGGCCCGCTCACGCGCAGTGTCGCGGATGCGGCACTGATGCTCTCGGTGATCGGCGGACCGGACGAGCGCGACATGACCGCATGGAATACGCCGACGCCCGATTACCGCGTTGGCCTCGACGACGGCGTGCGCGGCCTGCGCGTCGCATGGAGCCCGCGGCTCGGCTATGTGCAAAATCTTAACCCGGAGGTCGAGGCCGCCACCGCGAAGGCCGCGCAAGCCTTCGGCGACCTCGGCGCGATCGTGGAGGAGGCCGACCCGGGCTTTGCCGAGCCCTATGAGATGATCATGACGCTGTGGGGCGCGGTGTCCGCCATGATCGTCGCGGCGGCGCCCGAAAGCGATCGCGCGAAAATGGACCCCGGCTTCCTCAAGCTCGCCGAGGACGGAAAGAAATACTCGCTCGCCGACTACCTCGCCGCCTACGTGGCGCGGCAGGATCTCGCCATCGCGATGGCGCGCTTCCACGAGACATACGATCTGCTGCTCACGCCGCAGATGCCGCTGCCGGCCATCGAAGCCGGCCGCGTCACCCCAGCCGACGGGAGCTACGGCGACAACTGGATCAACTGGTCGCCCTACACCTATCCGTTCAACCTGACCCAGCAGCCGGCGGCTTCCGTGCCGTGCGGATGCTCATCGGACGGCCTGCCGATCGGGTTACAGATCGTCGGCCCGGCGCGCCAGGATCACCTGGTGCTGCGCGCCGCACGCGCGTTCGAAAGCGCCCGCCCGTTCCAGTTCCTCGACGCCCCGCGGCAAAGTTGACCTATTCCAAACTGGCATAGCTAACGCCCGTCACCTGCGGTAACCTGCGCCTACCGGCCGGGGGTGGCGCGTCGATCTTGTGCACCCTGGGGTCATGAACAGCGGCCCTTGACGAATGGCCGCTGAAAAATCCTTGGCGAGGGACGAAATGGCAAAGCTCAACATCAACGGAAAAGTGCACGACGTGCAGGCCGAGCCTGACACGCCGCTTCTGTGGGTCATCCGCGAACAGGCTGGGTTGACCGGCACGAAATACGGCTGCGGCGTCGCGCAATGCGGCGCCTGCTCGGTGCACATCAATGGCGAGGTGCAGCGCTCCTGCTCGCTCCCGCTCTCAGCCGTGAAAGCGAGCGACAAGATCGTCACCATCGAGGGCCTTTCGGCCAACTCCTCGCATCCGGTGCAAAAGGCTTGGGCCGCGGTCGACGTGCCGCAATGCGGCTACTGCCAGTCCGGCCAGATCATGGCGGCAGCGGCACTGCTCAAGAAGAAGCCGAAACCGACCGACGCCGACATCGACGAGGCGATGACCAACATCTGCCGCTGCGGCACCTATCAGCGTATCCGCGAGGCCGTGCATCAGGCGGCCGGCAATCCCCCGAATAGCCGCGCGGCCGATCGCGCCACGCGCCGGTCGTAAGGAGAGAGCCATGAAAAAAATGATTTTTGGAAACGGCCAGCGCCTCTCCCGCCGCACGTTCGTTGTCGGCTCCGCGGCGCTCGCCGGTGGCGGCCTTGCGCTTGGGCTCAATGTCCCATTTGTCACCGAAGCCGCCGCGCAAAATGGCGCCGCCGAAGTGAATCTGTGGGTCGCGATCAAGCCGGACGACACCTGCCTGATCCGCATCGCGCGCTCCGAGATGGGCCAGGGCACGCTTACCGGCCTCGCCCAGCTCGTCGCCGAAGAACTCGAATGCGACTGGAAGAAGGTGACGACCGAAGGCATCAGCCCGGCACGCAACCTCGCCAGCAAGCGCGCCTGGGGTGAGATGGGCACCGGCGGCTCGCGCGGCATCCGCACCTCGCAGGACTATGTGCGCAAGGGCGGCGCCGCGGCGCGCATGATGCTGCTGCAGGCGGCGGCCGATCAATGGAAAGTGCCGGTCGGCGAACTGACCGTCGCGGACGGCATCATCAGCCACGGCACCAAGCGCATCAGCTACGGCAAGATCGCGGCCGCGGCCGCGAAGGTGACGGCGCCGGATCCGAAAGACATCAAGCTGAAGGATCCGAAGAGCTGGAAGATCGCCGGCAAGCCGATGAAGCGGCTCGATACCGCCGACAAGCTCAACGGCTCCAAGATCTACGCCATCGACGTGAAGCTGCCCGGCATGCTCAACGCCGCCATCAAGGACGCGCCGGTGTTCGGCTCCAAGGTGGTCAGCTTCGACGACGCCAAGGCCGCCAAGATGCCGGGCGTGAAGAAGGTCATGAAAGTCGGCGGTACGGGTGTCGCCGTCGTCGCCGACACCTGGTGGCACGCCAAAACGGCGCTCGAAGCCGTGGACATCAAGTGGGACGAAGGCGAGAACGCCCAGGTCTCCAATGCGACGATCGCGGAGCGGCTCAAGGAAGGCCTCGCCGCCACCGAAACCAACGGCGAGCGCAAGAACGGCGACGCGCTTGCGGCAATCGCGGGCGCGGCGAAGAAGGTCGATGCGACCTATTCGACGCCATTCCTCTCGCATGCCTGCATGGAGATGATGAATGCGACCGTGAAGCTCTCGGCCGACAAGGCCGAGGTCTGGGTGCCGACGCAGAATCTCGAAGCCTCACTCGCGGCGCTGTCGGAAGCCTCCGGCATTCCGCTCGCGAAATGCGAGGTGCATCGGCACGATCTTGGCGGCGGCTTCGGCCGGCGCGGCGGCACGCAGGATTACGTGCATCAGGCGGTCGAGATCGCGAAGCAATTCCCCGATACCCCGGTCAAGCTGATCTGGAGCCGCGAGGAAGACCAGGCGCACGACTTCTACCGCCCGATCTCGATCTGCAAGTTGTCGGCCGGCCTTGACGACAAGGGCGAACTCGTCGGCCTGCATGTGCGCTCGTCAGGGCAGTCGATCAATGCCTGGCTCAACCCGGCCGGCATCGTCGCCGGCAAGGACATGCGCCAGCTCCAGGGCTGGTACGAGGCGGCCGGCGACGCCCAGCTCGGCTACACGGTGCCGAACCTGCTGCTCGAATACGTGATGCGCAACACGCACGTTCCGGTCGGTCCCTGGCGCGGCGTCAATACCAACCAGAACGGCCTCTACATGGAGTGCTTCATCGAGGAGTGCGCGCGGGCCGCGGGCAAGGACTCGCTCGAATTCCGCCGCGTGCTGATGAAGAACCACCCCAAGCATCTCGCAGTGCTCAATGCCGTTGCCGAGAAGGGCGACTGGGGCAAGCCGTTGCCCGCGGGCGTCCATCGCGGCATCGCGCAGTTCATGGGCTACGGCAGCTATTCGGCGGCGACCGCCGAAGTCTCGGTTGACGCGAAGGGCAAGCTGAAGGTCCATCGCATGGTGCTCGGCGTAAACTGCGGACATGCCGTCAACCCGAGCCAGATCGCCGCGCAGGTCGAAGGCTCGGTCGCCTACGGCCTCTCCGCCACGCTTTACGGCGAGATGGTGATCGACAAGGGCCGCGTGACCAACACCAACTTCGACACTTACGAGATCATGCGTCTCGCCGAGATGCCGAAGGTCGAGACCGTGATCGTGCCGACCTACGACTTCTGGGGCGGCGTCGGTGAGCCGACCATCTGCGTGGTGGCGCCCGCGGTGCTCAACGCGATCATGGCGGCAACCGGCAAGCCGGTGCGCGAACTGCCGCTGAAGAACGTGAAGCTGGTGTAGGTCTTTCAGCTGTCATTCCGGGGCGCGGGCGCCAGCCCGCGAGCCCGGAATCCATAGCCACAAGATAAGCGGTTCGCTCTGCCGGACCCCAATCCGGTAGGGCGATGGTTATGGATTCCGGGCTCCTCGCGGAGTTTATCATCGGGCCGGCCGAAGGCCGGACCCGTTGGCTCGGCCCCGGAATGACATTCAACTCTTCAACACCACGCACGCGCCGCCCTGCTTGCGCAGGCGGTCGCAGGCTTCCGTCGCGGCCGTGCGCGTCGCCGCCGGAATGCGCACGCGATAGAACGCGCGCGTG
>JAXDOA010000613.1:0-12175 GCA_034669125.1 Hyphomicrobiales bacterium | reverse complement strand
GGTCGAGCCGAACGAGAGACGTCTTCTAATTGGCGGCGAAGCAGTACAACAGGCCGTCGCCGCCGGTGCTGCGCAGGTCGGCCTGGCTGCAGCCGCCCTCGGCCCCGCGTGACGGATGCGACGTGTTCCACGACTTGGACGCGGCATCGTCGCGCAGGCCCTTGCGGTCGATGTGGCCGACCATGGCCGCACCCTGGGTGCTGCTGGTCCAGTTGCGGCAGGTGCGATCGTCGCCGGCCGGGAACGCATTACCTTCCGGGGTCGAGCCGGTCAGCACGTCATGCCGGTTCGGCGCAAAGCCCACGCCCGGAATGATGAAGCCGCGTTCGGACAGCGAGCTGTCGAAGCTGAGCTTGTTGTTGTCGCTATGCAGGTCGTCGACGCTGGCGGCGACCACCGTGCCCTTGAAATTCTGCCACGGGCCTTTGCCGACGCGGTCGCGCGCGTTGACGGCCGGTTTGCCGTCGGCGGGCTGCGAACTGAGATAGGCGCGCCAGGTTTTTCCGCCCGCGCCATGGCGCTCCGCCAGCGTCTGGCAATGCCGGTCGGCGCCCTCGATGCCGCCGAGGTCGGCGCCCTTGCCGGGGCCCGCGCCGGTGACGAAGAAGCTCATGTTCGGCGCCTGCGGCAGTGGGGGCGGTGCCGCCGGTGCCGCGGGCTGCTGGGCGAGCGCGCCGGACGCTGCGAACAGCGCGACAGCCGAGACGGCAAGCAACTTGATGCTATGCATGGGAGTCCTCCTTGAATTCTGTTTTTGGTTCTCCGACCCTACCGGCTTCCCGTCTCGCTCGAAAGAAAGAAACATTGGGAATATTCATGGTCGAACGGTGTTGCGCCGGGCCGATCAGTTGTTAGGCTACAGAGAAGCGGTTGCGCATTCCTCTTGGGAGGGGAGAATGACGCTTTCCCGTCGTAAGGCCTTGCTCGCTGCCGGCGCCGTGGCCCTCATCACGCGGCCGCGCCTCGCACTGGGTCAATCGTATCCCACCCGGGCGGTGCGCGTCGTCGTGCCGTTCGCGCCCGGCGGCCCCACCGATATTTTCGCGCGGCTGATCGTGCAAAAGCTGAGCGAGCAGCTCGGGAAGCAATTTTATATCGAGAATGTCGGCGGTGCGAGCGGCGGCATCGGCACCGTGCAGGTCGCGAAGGCTCCGCCGGACGGCTACACCATCCTGTTCAACGTCAACAGCTTTGCGATCAATCCGATCTTCTTCGAGAAGGCCACATACGATCCCTTCCGGGATTTCGAGCCTGTCATGCTGGCGGCGACGAACGACGTCGTATTTGCCGTCCATCCGTCCGTGCCGGCAAAGACGGTCGCGGAGTTCGTCGCATTCGCCAAGGGCCAGGGCTCGCGGTTCACCTTCAGCTCGGGCGGTGCGGGATCGGTCACGCATCTCGTCGGTGCGCAGTTCGGGCAGTCAGTTGGACTTGAGGTGGTGCACGTGCCTTATCCGGGCGCAGGTCCGGCGGTCGCGGCGGCAGTGGCCGGCCACGTCCCGGCGGTGTTCAGCTCCACGCCGCCTGTCGTGCCACATATTCTTCAAGGCGGGCTGCGTGCTCTTGCGGTAACCGGCAAGGCACGCGCGCCATCGCTACCCGATGTGCCGACCATGGCGGAAGCAGGCTTTCCCGAAACGAAGGGCGATCAGTGGGTCGGCGTGTTTGCGCCGGCGAAGACCCCGAAGGACATCATCGCGGTGCTGCATCGCGAACTCGCGAAGGCATTGGCGAGCCCGGACATCAAGGAGCGCTTTGCGACGATTGGATTCGTACCGGTCGGCAGCAGTCCGGAAGAGCTTGCCGCACTGATCAAGAGCGACACGGAGAACTGGAGCAAGGTGATCCGGGCCGGAAATCTGAAGCCGGATTGAGGATCTTCGCCGAGCGCGTACAGCGCCGGCCGTGACAACGATCGAAGGAGCAGCGATCATGGATGCGAACCGGCGCGATGTGTTGGCAACAGGCGCGGCCGCGACCGCAATGGCGGCCGCGCCGCGCGCCTTCGCGCAGACCGCTCAAGGAGGAGCCATGTCGTTCTATGAAAGAGGCGCCGTTCGCATCCGCTATGAGGAGCACGGTTCCGGCTTCCCGTTGCTGCTCATTGCGGGCGGCGGATTGAATTCGTCGATCGCCGGGCTCAAAGGCAGCACTCATCCCTTCAACGCGATCGACGAGTTCAAGAGCGAGTACCGCTGCATCGCGGCCGATCTGCGCAACGCCAATGCCGGCGAGTCCTCTGGCCCGCTTGAGATCGACCGGCCTTGGGATGCCTACACCGACGACCATATCGGCCTGATGGATCACCTCGGCATCGGCAAGTTCATGGTGCTGGGATTCTGCATCGGCGGGCCGTTCATCTGGAATTTGCGCGCCCGACCGGATCGTCGCCGCGGTGCTGGCGCAGCCGAGCGGCTCGCGCCCGGAAATGCGCGACCTGTTCTACGACAACAACATGAAGGGCTGGGGTCCCGAGCTGGTCAAGCGCCGGCCCGAGATCGCGATGGAGACGGTCGACAAATTCCTGACCCGGATGTACCGCACCAATCCCGACTTCGTTTTTACCGTGACGCGCGATTTCGTGAAGAATTGCCAGACGCCGGTGCTGATCCTGCCGGATGACATTCCGGCGCATCCTTATGCGGTCGCGATGGAGGCCGCGATGCTGGCGCCGAAGGCGGAAGTGAGCATGTTCCCGTGGAAGGAGCCGAAGGAGCGCATCCCGCTGGCGGTGCGCCAGATCCGGTCGTTCCTCCGCGCGCACCAGCCGGCTTCCGTCTAGACGGCGGCGGAGCCGCCAATCTGCCGCGCTACGCCGCCCGGACGAGGCTCGGCACGGCGCCCTTGCCGCGCACCTCCGCCTCCTCGAAGTCGGCCGCTGCGATTGCGCGGTCGAGCGCGGCGCGCAGCTCCTTGGCGGTTTCCAGCGTCAGCTCGATCCCGGCGCGCGCGCCGGGTTCGAGGTTCGCGTTGATGAAGTCGAGCGTGATGACGTCGCCGAGGTTGGCATGGCGCGCGTGGTCATAGGCGACGACCGACTGCGTGAGCGGGAACCACTCTTCCCCGCGCTTCGCCATGCCTTCCGCGCGGACGACCTCGATGATGGACGTGCACATGGTGCCTCCTACTTTCCGAGATGCTTGCCGAAGAAGGCGAACACCTTGCCCCAGGCGTCCATCGCCTGTTCGGGGCGGTAGAGCGGCCGGTGCCAATAATTGAAGCCGTGGCCCGCCCCGTCGTAGCGGTGGAATTCGTAAGTCTTGCCGTGCTTCTTCAGCGCGGCCTCGTGTTCGTTCACCTGTTCGGGGCTCGGCGCGCGGTCGTCGTTGCCGAAGATGCCGAGCAGCGGACAGGACAGATCTTTCGTCATCTCGATCGGCGCGACCGGCGTCTTGGCGTTGAGCTCCTCCTTGCCCATCACGACCCGGCCGCCCCACATGTCGACGGCGGCATCCGCGTCTTTCCGTTGGCACGCATAGATGAAGGCGTGCCGCCCGCCCGAGCACGAGCCGTAGACGCCGACCTTGCCGTTGTGCTCCTTCTGCGCGCGCATCCATTGCACGGCAGCCGCGGTGTCGCCGACCATCTGGGCGTCGGGAATGCCGCCGTCGGCGCGCACCTTGGCGGCGACGTCGTCCGGGTTGCCCTCGCCGGCGCGCTCGTAGAGGTTCGCGCAAATCGCCAGATACCCATGGTGGGCAAAACGCCGCGTCGTCTCGATGTAGAGCTCGCTCCAGCCCGGAAGGTGGTGGATCAGCACGACGCCCGGAAACGGGCCCGGCCCTTCCGGCTTTGCCGTGTAGGCGGTGATCGGCGTTCCGCCGTCGCCTTTCAGCGTCACGTTCGCGCACGTCATGCCTAGGTAGAAAGCCATCGATCGTCTCCATGGGCGGTTCTTGTTGATGGGCGGTTCTTGTGGCGGCCAGTATTCGGCAATCGCAGTGCGGGTGCAACAAGCCCCCCACTAGTCCTTGATCGGCCGCTGCAGTGCGACGTCATAAAGCCCATGCGGCTCATACGCCCACCACACGAATTTCCAGCCGCGCGTGACGGCGAATTCCACGACCGCGCGGTGCACCCCATACGCGCCGAGATACGGGTCGGCGTGGGCGAAATCGTTGAACACCAGATGGCCGCCGGGCTTCACCTTTGTGGCGGCCACGCGCGCATCGCTACTCGTGCCTCCGTACGAATGATCGCCGTCGATGTAGATCCAGTCGAAATGATCGTCGGGGAATTGCGCCAACCGCTCGTGCGACAGGCCTTCATGCATCGCGACGCGGCTGTCGGCGGCGACCGCCGGATCGAGCAATGAGAAATCCAGATCGAGCAAATGCAGTTCGGCCGGCTCGCAGCTCAGAATGTGTCGCGCGAATTGTCCGCGATAGGTCCCGACTTCGGCGACGCGGCCGCCGCGCGGGAGACTTTCCACCAGCTCGTTGCGCGATGCGCACATCCGGCAGCCGGCCAGCAGCTCCGGCGGAACGGCCATCGAGGGCTGGCCCTTCGCCACCAGATGGCGGGTGAGTCGCAACGCATGGCGCAGCCGCTCGGGCAACCGGACGCGGATCGCGAGCGCAAGACGGGGCAGCCAGGTCATCGGGCGGGATCACCATCGGGGAGCCGAAAAATCAAGCCGAAACAATACCCAAGTTCGATTGCGAACATATCACAGATCGATAAATTTGATTGAGACGGTGGCTGTTCCCCACGGGAAAGTTGCGCTATTTTGCGCGCCATCGCCGCCGCGTGACCCGCATTATTGGGACCGGCGGCTCCGGGGATTTCGACATGGCACTCGATGCGAAAGGTGCGGCCGCACTGGCCTTGCATCGGTTCGGCTTGGGTCCGCGCGCGGGCTCAATCGCGGCGATCGCATCCGATCCGCGCGGCGCGCTGCTCGCCGAACTCGACAAGCCGGGCGCCGGGCAGATCTCCGACCCGACCATGCTCACGAGCGCGGCGGGCGCGCGCCTCAACTTCAGCTTCAACCAGCAACAACAGGCGAAGCGGATCGCGGCGCGCATCAGCGATGAGCAGAAGAACGCCGGCACGGCCGTGATGACCCCGGCTGAGCCGCCGAAGGACGACGACACCAACACGATGGGGGCGGTGCCGGAACCAGCGGCGCCGGCGCAACCCGATCCGCCCGTGCAGAACGTCAATCGCGAAATCACGACGCGCGTCAATGCCGCGGTGAACGCCGAAATCGGCTTCGTCGAACGGCTGGTGTGGTTCTGGTCGAATCATTTCTGCGTCTCTGCCGATGTCGTGAACAACATGGCGGGCGGCTACGAACGCGAGGCGATCCGCACGCATGTGCTCGGGCGTTTCGGCGACATGCTGCTCGCCGCCGAAAGTCATCCGGCGATGCTCATCTATCTCGATAACTTCCGCTCGGTCGGTCCGATGTCAGTCGCGGGTCTGCTCAACAAGACCGGGCTGAACGAGAACCTCGCACGCGAGATTCTCGAGCTGCATACGCTCGGCGTGCGTTCGGTCTATACGCAGGACGACGTCTATCGCTTCGCCAAGACGATCACCGGCTGGACGCTGCGGCCGATGGCGACCGACCCGGATCACGGCAACGAGTTCCTGTTCAATGCGCGCCTGCACGAGCCGGGGCCGCAGACGGTCCTCGGCAAGGTGTATCCCGAGGGCGGCCTCGAGCAGGGCCGCGCCGTGCTCGCCGATCTCGCGCGCCATCCGGCGACCGCCGCGCATGTGGCATTCAAGCTCGCGCGCCATTTCTCCGCCGACGAGCCTGCGCCGTCGCTGGTCGAGCGGCTGTCGAAGCGTTTCCTCGATACCGACGGCGACCTCAAGGAAATCGCCAGGGCGCTGATCGAGGCGCCGGAGACCTGGGACGAGCAGCGCCTGAAGCTCAAGCGGCCGAGCGAGTGGCTGATCTCGTGCTGGCGTGCGATCGGCGGCGGGCCGGTTGAGGCGCGCCGCATCCTCGACTCGCATGCTTATCTCGGCGAGCGCTTCTGGCGCCCGAACGCGCCGAAAGGGTTCTCCGACGAGCAGTCGGCCTGGATCGACGGCCTCGCGCAGCGGCTCGATATCGCGAACCGCATCGGCGAACTGGTTGCGGCGCGGGTCGAGCCCGCGGCGCTGGTCGAGAACGCGCTCGGGCCGCTCGCTTCGAAGGAAACGAGACAGACCATTGCGCGCGCCGAAAGCCGCCAGCAGGCGATCACGCTGGCGCTGATGGCGCCTGAATTCCAAAGGCGGTGATCTCATGACCATTCATGCCGCGACACGACGTGAACTGCTTGGCGGGGCCGGCGTTCTGTTCGCCTGGCCATTCCTGCCGAAGATCGCGCGCGCCGAAGGGCGCGACCCGCGCATGCTCACCATCATCTTGCGCGGCGCGCTCGATGGTCTCGCGGCGGTCGCGCCGGTCGGCGATCCCGACTGGGTGAAGCTGCGCGGCGACAGGGCGCTGGTGCTCGACGGCAAGACGCCGGCGCTGCCGCTCGACTCGTTCTTCGCGCTCAATCCCGCGATGCCGAACCTGTACCGCATGTTCAAGTTCAACGAGGCGGCGGTGGTGCATGCGGCCGCGACGCCTTATCGCGAGCGCTCGCATTTCGACGGGCAGGACGTGCTGGAAAGCGGCCTGCCCAATCCGGGCCGCGCCGATTCCGGCTGGCTCAACCGGGCGCTCGGCGGCCTCCAGGCGGAAGCGCGCGTGCGCAGCGACCGGCGCGCCTTCGCGGTCGGTCCGGTGACGCCGCTGGTCGTGCGCGGGCCGACGCCCGTGCTGTCATGGACGCCGACGCGCATCCAGCCCGCGAGCGAAGACACCATGGCGCGGCTGCTCGACCTCTATCATCACACCGATGTCGAGCTTGCGCGCGTGCTCGAAGGGCGGCGCGATCTCAGCATCCTCGCCCGCGCGGGCGACGCCGCCACCAAGGCGCCGACCGAAGGCCGGGCGACGCCGCAAGGGTTTCCGGCGCAGGTGCGCGCCTTCTTCGCCGATGCCGCCGGCACGGCGGCGAAATTCCTCGCGCGCGAGGACGGGCCGCGCATCGGCGCGCTCGCGTTCAACGGCTGGGATACGCATGTCGACGAAGGCGCGGACTCGGGGCGCCTCGCGACTCTGCTCGGTGCGCTCGACGGTGCGATCGAGGCAGTGCGCGTCGCGATGGGTCCGGTGTGGAGCGAGACGGTCGTGACGGTGATCACCGAGTTCGGCCGCACCGCGCGCATCAACGGCACCAACGGCACCGACCACGGCACCGGCACGATCGCGCTGCTCGCGGGCGGCGCCGTCAAGGGCGGCCGCGTGATTGCCGACTGGCCGGGCCTGAAGAACGCGCAACTGCACGAAGGCCGCGACCTCGCGGCAACGACCGACCTGCGCGCGGTGCTGAAAGGCCTGCTGAAGGACCACCTGCGCGTCACCGATCAGGCACTCGCCGGCAATGTGTTCCCGGGCAGCGGCGACGTGAAGGCGATGGCGGGGCTGGTCTAGGGCACGACGTAGCGCCGGATTGTTTCGGCGATACGGTCCGGCGATGTGCCGGGCGGCAGGAAGCCGAGATAGTGACCGTCCGCTCCCACCACATAGATGAAGGATGAGTGGTCGACGGTGTAGTCATCGCCCTTGAGCAGGACCTTCGCGTAGTAGGCGCGATAGGCCTCTGCCGCTGCGTGGATCGCAGCCGCATTGCCGGTCAGGCCGATCAGCCGGGGATGAAACATCGGCACGTAGTCTCTCAGGTGCTCCACCGTGTCGCGCTCGGGATCGACCGTAATAAAGAGCGGCTGAATCTTTTCGCCCGCTGGCCCGAGTTGGTCGAGCGCCAGGCCGATGTTCTGCAGGTCGGTCGGGCAAACGTCCGGGCAATAGGTGAAGCCGAAATAGACCAGCAGCAGCTTACCGAGGAAGTCCTGTTCGGTGCGCGGCTTGCCGTCCTGGTCGACGAGCGCGAATGGTCCGCCGACCGGCTCGCGATTCCACATCACCGCGTCCATCAACGCGGCGGCGGAACGCGAGGATGAGGTCTGCGCGGCCGGCTGCGACGCGATGCCGGCCAGCATCAGCGCCGTGAGCGCGAGGAGCCGCAGCATCAGGCGCTGAAGATCAGCTTGCTGCCTGTCGACGTGTTGATGACGCTGTTTGGCATCTGAGCGCGAGCTTCGAGCAGGAAATTGAGCCCGCTGCAATGCATCGGGATCAGCACATCCGGCTCGAGCTTCTTGATCTCGGCCATCACCTCTTTGAGATAATCAGCGGGAGCCGGACCGAGATGGAAGCCGCCAACGATCGCGTGCACCTTCTGAATGCCGGAGACCTGCTGTGCCTGCCGCACCGAATTGACAATGCCGACGTGGCCGCAGGACGAGATCACCACCAGGCCTTTGCCGCGGATGTTGAAGCAGGTGGCGTGCTCGTGGACGTGCTGGTCCGGCACGATCTTTCCCTGCAGCTCGGCGGCCGTATAATGGCCGTAGTCGCAGCCAGCCGCCTCTTTCGAGGAGTAGTCGACGAAGCTGTTCGGCAAGATGCGCTCAATGCTGTTGCGCGTGATCTTGCCGGTGGTAAAGGCGTGCCCCTCAATCACGGTGGGCGTCTCGCACAGCACGACTGAAACTTTCTGCGCCACGAGCTGGCGGCGGTCCAGGGTGCCGAATTCACCGAACTGCCCCGGCGTCGCCGAGCCGGTGGCGCGATGGCAGAAATTGTCCTCGCCGCCCGCGTAGAGCTTGATATCGGCTGGCAGCACCGCGCGGTGCTTCTCCAGAAAGCCGACGAGGCCGCCATAGTGATCGATATGCCCGTGACTGACGATCATCGCCTGAATCTTTGACGGATCGACCTTGAGCAGATCCATGTTGTTGAGAATTGCGGTGGTGTAGCCGAAGTCGAGCAGGATCGTGCGGTTCTCGGCGCCGCGCTGCGATTCCAGATAGAGCGAAAGGCCCCATTCGTTGTGCAGCACATTGCGCGCGCTCGCGCTACGGCCCGGGCCCGGCCCTTCATGCACCACGCCATTCACGGTGCTGCCGCGCAGGAACTGATCGTGCTGCTGATCGACCAGCACTCGCATCGTGAGCTTGTCGACGGTCGGGATCTGGATCGGTTGCGCGCTCGCAATCTCGATACACGAGAAGCCGCCGGCGGCCGAGGCTGCGGCGAATGCCGTTGACGACTTCAGAAAGCCGCGTCGATCGATATTGTTCATGGTTGCCCCTGTGGCGCTCGTTGCGCGCCGCGGCACAGTAGGGCTTTCGTGAGAGTCGTCAATCGAAGGAGGGTAATTCGCCCGAGAATGGTGCCGAATTGCTTGCGACATTGTGGCTCAATGAGGGAAACGTGCGCGAAGTGGCGGTGATGTTACTCCGCTGCTTGCACCCCCCCCACATCAATGAACCCGCCGGACTGGCGCTGCCATAGCGCCCCATAGTGGCCGCCCGCGCGCAGCAATTCCGCGTGCGAGCCCTGCTCGACGATGTGGCCATGGTCGAGCACCACCAGCCGGTCCATGCGGGCGATGGTCGACAGGCGATGCGCGATGGCGATCACGGTCTTGCCGGCGATCAGGGTGCCGAGGCTCTCCTGGATCGCGGCCTCAACCTCCGAGTCGAGGGCGGAGGTTGCCTCGTCGAGCACCAGGATCGGCGCATTTTTCAGGATCACGCGTGCGATCGCGACGCGCTGGCGCTGCCCGCCGGACAGCTTCACGCCGCGCTCGCCGACCTGCGCCTCGTAGCCGCGCCGGTCTTTCCAGTCGGACAGGCCGAGGATGAACTCGTGCGCATGCGCGAGCCTCGCGGCGGTCTCGATCTCGGCGTCGCTCGCGTCCGGCCTGCCATAGCGGATGTTGTCGCGGATCGAGCGGTGCAGCAGCGAGGTGTCCTGCGTCACCACCGAGATCTGCGCGCGCAGGCTCTCCTGCGCCACACGCGCGATGTCCTGGCCGTCGATCAGGATGCGGCCGCCTTCGAGGTCGAAGAAGCGTAGCAGCAGGTTGACGAGCGTCGACTTGCCGGCGCCCGAGCGGCCGACGAGACCGATCTTTTCGCCCGGCTTTACCGTGAGGGTGAGGCCGTCGATCACCGGGAAGTGCTTCACACGTCCGTCCGCGCCGACCCGAGGCTCGCGCCCGTAGCCGAACTGTACGTTGTCGAACCCGATCTCGCCCCTGGTGACGGCGAGCGCCTGCGCGCCGGGCTCGTCGACGAGCCCGATCGGCCGCGCGATCGTCATCATGCCTTCCTGCACGACGCCGATGTTCTCGAAGATCGTCGTCACCTGATAGGCGACCCAGCCCGAGACGCTGACGATCTGCCAGGCGAGCGGCAGCGCCATCGCGACGGTGCCGACTTCGACACGCCCTTGCGACCATAGCAACATCGCAAGGCCGCCGGTGCCTGTGACCAGCATGGCGTTGAGCGTCGTGAGGCTGAAGCCGAACAGCGTGTTGAGCCGCAGCGAGCGATGGAAACGTCCCGTGTGCTGCTCCAGCGCCTCGCGCACATAGGCGTCTTCCTCGCGCGCGCGCGCGAAAAGCTTCACGGTCAGGATGTTGGTGTAGCTGTCGACGATGCGGCCCGTGAGCAACGAGCGCGACTCGGACATCTCTTTGGAGCGGTCGCGCATGCGCGGCACGATCACGCGCAGCAGCGCGAGATAGCCGCAGAACCACAGCACGACGGGTAACGCGAGCCATGGGTCCGCGCTCGCCAGCAGCAACAGCGCGCTGGTGCCGTAAACCAGGATGTACCAGACGCCCGTGATCAGCGCGACGACGGTCTCGCGGATTGCCGGACCGGTCTGCATCACGCGGTTGGCGATGCGGCCGGCGAAATCGTTCTGGAAGAACGCCCACGACTGGCGCACCACATGCCAGTGGTTCTGCCAGCGGATACGGTTCGACACGTTGGCGGCGATCGCCTGGTTGGCGAGCAGGTTCTGCGCCGTCATCGCGATCGGGCGCAGCACCAGCAGCACCACTGCCATGCCAAGCAGCATGGTGCCGTGCTCGGCGAACAGCGTCGCGGGGTTCGCGGTGGTGACGAGCGTGACGACGCGCCCGATGAAGAGCGGGATCATCGTGTCGAGCACCGCATGGAAGAATCCGACGACGAACAGCGCAGCGAACAGCGGCTTCGCCTGCTTGGCAAAGTGCCAATAGAACGCCACCAGCCCCGGAGGGGGCTCCGGGCTCTCGGGGGCGACAGCCGGTTTCAGCAGCCGTTCGAACAGCGCGAACATTCTCAAACCCGCAAGGGTAGCGCCCGCGACTGACCGCGCCTTCGCAAGGCGCGATTCGCGGCACGACCCCTCATGTCTGGACGGCGGCCTTCTAGCGGATCAGGTCCGCGCTGTCACATCACTTCTGCTGATCATTTCCCGGGCCTCACGCGCAGTACGCGCCCGTTGCCGCTGTCGGTGAGCAGCCAGATCGCGCCGTCGGGACCCTGCCGCACGTCGCGGATGCGCTCGCGCAAATCGCCGAGCAGGCGCTCCTCTCTGGTGACCTTCTCGCCGTCGAGTTCCAGCCGCACCAGCAACTGCCCGGCAAGCGCGCCGACGAACAGACTGCCTTTCCAGGCGGGGAAGAGATCGGCGGTGTAGAACGCCATGCCGGAGGGCGCGATCGACGGCACCCAGTATTTGACCGGCTGCTCCATGCCGGGCTTTTCGGTCGAGTCATGGGCTTTCGTGCCGTCGTAGTTGATGCCGTAGCCGATCACCGGCCAGCCGTAGTTCTTGCCGGCGAGCGGAATGTTCACCTCGTCGCCGCCGCGCGGGCCGTGCTCGTGCTCCCACAGTCTGCCGGTCTGCGGATGCAGCGCCGCGCCCTGGCTGTTGCGGTGGCCGTAGCTCCAAATTTCGGGCTTGGCGTCATTGCGGCCGACGAACGGATTGTCCGGCGGCACCGCGCCGTCCGGCGTCACGCGTACGATCTTGCCAATGTGGTTGGCGAGGTTCTGCGCCTCGTCGCGATAGGCCCAATGGTCGCCCATCGTGAGCCAGAGATTGCCGTCGCGCCCTTGCACGATGCGGCAGCCGTAGTGATTGCCGCCCGAGAGCGGACCTTCCTGACGGAAGATCACCTTCACGTCGTCGAGCTGTGGCGCCTCGCCGTCGGTGAAACGGGCGCGCGCCATCGCGGTGCGGCCGCCGCCGGCCGCCGGTTCGGCGTAACAGACA
>JAXDOA010000612.1:0-4753 GCA_034669125.1 Hyphomicrobiales bacterium | reverse complement strand
TCGGCGCAGCTCAAGTCGGCCGTGCTGCTCGCCGGCCTTGCGGCGCCGGGCGAGACGGTGGTGATCGAGGCCGAGGCGACGCGCGACCACACCGAACGCATGCTGCGGCACTTCGGCGCCGAGATCGCGGTCGAGCCGAGCGGTGCGCATGGCCGCCGCATCACGCTGAAGGGCCAGCCGGAGCTGGTGCCGAGCCCCGTCACGGTGCCGGCCGATCCGTCGTCCGCGGCGTTTCCGCTCGTCGCGGCGCTGATCGTGCCCGGCTCGGAAATCATCCTCGAAGGCGTGATGACGAACGTGACGCGCACCGGCCTCTACAAGACGCTGCGCGAGATGGGCGCGCGCATCGAGGAGCAGAGCCCGCGTGTCGAAGGCGGCGCAGATGCCGCCGCCCTGCGCGGTCGTGCCTCGGCGTTGAAGGGCGTCGAGGTGCCGCCCGAGCGCGCGCCGTTCATGATCGACGAATATCTCGTACTCGGCGTCGCGGCCGCCTGCGCCGAAGGCACGACGCGTATGCGCGGGCTGAAGGAATTGCGCGTGAAGGAATCCGACCGCCTCGCCGCCACCGCCGCCATGCTGCGGATCAACGGCGTTGACGTCGAAATCGAGGGCGACGACCTGATCGTGCACGGCAAAGGCCGTGTGGCCGGCGGCGGGCTGGTCGCGACCCACATGGATCACCGCATCGCGATGTCGGCGCTCGTGATGGGCTTGGCGAGCGACAAGCCCGTGCAGGTCGACGACACGGCGTTCATCGCGACGAGCTTCCCGGGGTTTGTGGAGATGATGCGGCGTGTGGGTGGGGATTTGAGCTGATATCGCTTCGCAAGGCTGGTGGAAGCCACGAATGGCCCGACCCTTGAATCGAGAAAAGCTGCTTGATGCCTTCGAGGAGATCGGCCGCGCCGCGGTCGCGGCTGGCACACGCATGCAGATTGCGGTTTATGGCGGATCGGCTCTGATGCTCGCGAGCAATTTCCGATTTGCGACGGAAGACGTGGATGTGTCTCAACTTCAGCAGCCGTGGCCCGAGTGGCTGCGCGAGGTCGTCGAGCGTCTTGCAACCGCGAATCGATGGCCGTCGGACTGGTTCAATGACGGCGTCGCATTCCATTTGAGCCCGCTTGCCGACCAGGCGGACGATCATCTGGAATTTGGCACATTTCCCGGCGGTACCGAGGGTGGAACCGGACTGGTGGTGCATGTGCCTTCCGCGCAGTATCTTCTTGCGCTCAAGCTGAAGGCGATCCGGGTTAACGATCCCTTGCGCGGCGATCAGGAGCGGCTCGACATCTTGAACCTGATGCGGGTTGTCGGTATTCGCACCGCAGAAGAAGCGGTCACTCTGCTTGCCCGGTTTTTTCCGAACAGTGGTGCCTCGGCTGAGAAGCAGCGATTTTTGCTGACCTACATGAATCCGGAGGGAGCGATCGATGCGCCCAATTACCCTCGCCGAGGCGATTGAGCGTATCCGCGCGGGTGAGCCGCAGGATGTCGCATTGGCGGAGTTCGTCGACAGTTTCTCGCTGGCGCCGGACGCGGGGGCGAGATACGCGAGCATCGAACAGGAGCCGGAGCGGACGGATGATGCCCGGTTGAATGCGCTCGTGGCTGCGATGGCGGAGTATCTCGCCAAGCAGCATCGGCTTGGTGGTGTACCCCGCTGGGTATCGCAGCCCTGGCGCCGGCTGGACGAGCCGTGGTTCACCACATCGTCAACCGAGCCCGCGATGCGGGAATATCTTGCGTCCACGAGTCCCGCCGAATTTCGCTCGCGCAATATTTTTACCGACGAGCGTCCATTGCGCCGCGCCCGAAGTCATCTGCCGTTCGCGCCGCGAAACGCGAAGTCCGCATGATCATCGCGATCGACGGACCGGCCGCTTCCGGCAAGGGCACGCTCGGCAAGCGGCTCGCGGCGCATTTCGGGCTGCGCCATCTCGACACGGGCTTGCTTTATCGCGCGGTCGCCAAGGCATTGCTGGATGCCGGGCGCCCGCTCGATGACCGCGCGCACGCCGTCGCGGCCGCGAAAGCGCTCGATCCCGCCAGGTTCGACGAACAGGCGCTGAAAGGTCACGCGATCGGCGAGGCCGCCTCGATCGTCTCGGCGATCCCGGAGGTGCGCGACGCGCTGCTGGCGTTTCAGCGCAATTTCGCCGCGCAGCCGCCCGGCGCGGTGCTCGACGGGCGCGACATCGGGACCGTGATCGCGCCCGATGCCGATGTGAAGATCTTCGTCATCGCGGCACCTGAGGAGCGTGCGCGGCGCCGCGCCGCCGAACTCAAGGCCGCCGGTCAGCCGGCCGACGAGGCCGCGATCCTTGCCGACATTCTGCGTCGCGACGAGCGCGACCGCACACGCAGCGTTGCGCCGCTTGTCGCGGCTACAGATGCCAAGACGCTCGACACATCGACGCTCGACATCGAGGCGGCGGTCGCCAAGGCGATCGGCATCGTCGAGGGCGTGACGCGCCCTCGATAGCGATCTGCGCCTTTCGGCGCAGAATCAGATCGCGTCGGCGGTCTGGACCGGCAGATGTCCGGCCTTCTGCGTCAACTCGTAAGTCGAAATCTGCGCAGGACGTGCCTCCGCGCTGACCGTGGTCGGCAGGGTTATGACATGCCCCACAAGTCCACCCAGAACGAAAATCACGGCCGCTCCAATAACGCTGTGCGTTTTCATTGAACCCTCCCAGTTTTGGTGAGGGCAGGTTGCGCGATGGAACTTAACGCTGGGTGACGCACCGGTCACCGGCGTGGAATTTGTTCCAAGTGAGGGTGAACAAATGGTTTTTGCGGTCGATGGCGCCCGTCACCCTTGCCGGGTCCCGGCGTTTGGCTCGACACGACGCATCTTGACGTCGATGCGGTGGTCGCTGCGGCGATTGATCTGGTTGAGAAGAAAAAAATCACGCTGAGTTACTTGATCAGCGCAATCACCTTCTTCCACTTCGCCTGTTCATCGGCGATGCGCTTCACCAGCGCGGGCTGGCTCTCGGTGATCGGCGTGAAGCCCGCCACTTCCATGCGCTGGCGGATGTCCGGGTCGGTCAGCACCGCGTTGATCTCGATGTTCAGCCGCTCGACGATCGGTTGCGGCAGCCCGGCGGGCCCGTTGATGTAGTTGATCAGAGACAGGTCGAAGCCGGGCAGCGTGTCGGCGATCGGCGGCAGATCGGGCAGCGTCGGGTTGCGGTCGATGGTGGCGACCGCGAGCCCGCGCACGCCGCCGGACTGAATGTGCGGCAATTGCACCACGACGGTGTCGAGCGACATCTGGATATTGCCCGAGAGCAGGTCTTGCAGAGCGGGGGCGGAGCCGCGGTAGGGCACGTGCACGATGTCGATGCCCGCCATGCTCTTGAACAGTTCGCCCGACAGGTGCTGACTCGATCCAACGCCGGCGCTCGAGAAGTTGATCTTGCCGGGATTGGCCTTGGCATAGGCGATCAGCTCGGCGACTGATTTCACAGGCAGGCTTGGCGTCACCACCAGCACGTTGACGGCCGTCAGCACGGTCGCGACCGCCGTGAAGTCCTTGAAGGCGTCGTAGGGCAGCTTGTCCATCAGGAACGGGTTGGTGATCTGCGGCCCCGGCGTGGTCCAAAGCAGCGTGTAGCCGTCGGGCGCGGCCTTCGCGACCACATCGGCCCCGATGGTGGCGCCCGCGCCTGGCTTGTTTTCGATCACGATCGGCTGGCCGAGGCGCTTGGCCAGCGGCTCGCTGAGGACGCGCGCCATCAGGTCGGCGGCGCCGCCGGGCGCGAACGGCACCACAAGCCGGATCGGGCTTTGCGGCCAGGTCTGCGCCTGCGCGCCGCCCACAATCAGGGCCAGAAGGGCCGAAAGCGCAAAGAGCCCGGATCGCCTCATCGTCGTCCTCCCGTGTTTTGCCGCCAGCCGGCCGACGAGGAGGCGGTCCTTGCCGACATTCTGCGCCGCGGGGTGGGTTACTTGCGCGGAGCCAAGTCCATATCCTTCGCAAGGTTCAGGACGAGTTGGGCGATTTGCATTCTGGTGTCGTTCGCTAAGTTCGGATAAATTGCTTCAAACAAGGCTTTGCGCTTCTTGAGGTTCGTTTCACGAAGCGCCTCCTCGATGTCTTGCTCTACATCATCAACGCGTTCATAGAACGCCTCAATCTCGTCAGAAGCAGTCTTAGAGAACAGACGCGCCGCCCGTGTGCCAGCAGTACGAATTTCGTTCAGGTTACTCCAAATATTATCACTATAGCTTTTGACAGCACGATCATACTGCTCCTGTTCTGATGCACTCCCGTAATATGCCACGCGTGTAGCCTCATATCTCCATCTCCAGCAGACATTCCCAAGTCCATCGAGCAAAGCCGATTGGGCGTCGATGAGTTTCAGCTGCCGCGCGTTGTCGCGTTCAAATTGAAAGCGCTTCTCTAGAACGTCACGCTCGAAGCGAAGGCGCTTCTCTTGAACCCGATCATCGAAAAGCCATTTTAGAAATACGGAAATAGTGGCGCCCGCCGAACTGACCATCGCGGCTACAATTGCCGCGATGATCGCGGGATTGTCCATCCACGTCCCCATGTGGCTTGCGCCCCCAAATCATTACAACCCTACATTGAATAATGATGTGGCACCTTATCATTTGGCAAGAGGCTGACCGCCGCTGAACTTGCCCTATCGCCCGCATTTGGCTATATCCGCAGCGTTCCAGGCCGCCGTCGACATTTGTCGAGGCCGCCCGGGCGGGCCGGAGGCGCGGATGACCGCACCTT
>JAXDOA010000611.1:0-8509 GCA_034669125.1 Hyphomicrobiales bacterium | reverse complement strand
GCTGGCAAGTTCCGCTTCCCCGTCACCCCGACGCGCAGCGTCAGGCGCGGCTTGGGCGGCCGGTCGGGAAACGCGTCAGACATCAAACAGCCCCCGCGCGCCGCAACGGCGCGATCCGCCTGTCAGTGCAAACTCGGCCCCTTGAGGAATCTTGTCCGGTCGCCCGACGTAATCGTCACCTCGAATGTGCGCCCATCGCGATAGACCAGCAGCGGCACGTCGACTCCCGCATCGCCGAGCGACCAGATCTTGCGGAACATGGTCGCGAGCTCGCTCACCTCGCGGCCCGCGACCGAAAGGATGATGTCCCCGGTGCGAATCTCGGCGGCTTGCGCGGGTCCGCGCGTCGCAAGGCCCACCACGACGATCTTGTCCTCGATCTCGGTCGCGTAGAGGCCGAGCCAGGGGCGCGGCGGGCGGTTCGGGCGGCCGAACTTGAGCAGGTCGTCGAGGATCGGCTTCAGATCGTCGATCGGCACGACCATGTTGAGGTGTTCGCTCTTGCCCTTGTCGGTCGCGCGCTCAAGCTGCAGCGAGCCGATGCCGAGCAGGTCGCCGGCCGGGCCGATCAGCGCGGTGCCGCCCCAGTTCGGGTGCGCGGGCGCGGTGAAGATCGCCTCGTCGAGCACGTATTCCCAATAGCCGGCGAATTCCTGTTTGCCGACGACGCGCGCCGCGACCGACTTCTGCCGGCCGCCCGCGCCGCCGATCACGACCTTCTCTTCCAGCGGCGTCATGGTGGAATCGCCGAACGGCAGCGCCGGCAGGTCGAGCTTGGCGAGCGCCTGCACCAGCCCGAAACCGGTCGCCTGGTCGTAGCCGAGCACATGGCCCTCCACGACGCGGCCATCGTTGAGATGCAGCCACACGGTCGCGGCCTCGGTGATCAGGTAACCGATGGTCAGCACCACGCCGTTCTCGCGGATCAGCACGCCGTTGCCGGCACGCTCGGTTCCGAGCGTCTCGGCGGTGAACGCGTCGTTCGGAATGATCGCGTGCAGTCCCACCACGGAGGCAAGCGCACGGTCGAGGTCGTAGTCGACGTAGTCTTCCGGCTTCGGCTGCACCGTGGGCGACACCTTGTAGTCGGGCAAGGCTGGCATGCGCTTAAGCTCCTGAACGTGTCCGGCTGTCTCAATATAGGGTAGCTCTGCGGCTGCGCAAATCACTCGGCTTTGGCGCCCGAACTGACCACGATCGGGCCCCATTTCTCCGCTTCCGACTTGATGAAGGCGGCGAATTTGTCCGGGCCGAAGTCGGAGGGTTCCGAGCCGAGCGCAACAAGCCGCTCGCGAATCTCCGGCAGCTTCATGACGGTGACGATCTCGTCGCCAAGCTTTTTCACGATGTCAGGCGGTGTCTGCGCCGGCGCCACGATCCCGTACCAGAGAAATGCCTCGAAGCCCGGAATGCCGGACTCGGCGACGGTCGGAATGTCGGGCGCGAGCGCCGAGCGCTTCGCCGTCGACACCGCGATGCCCTTGAGCGCGCCGGAACGAACGTGCGGCAGGCCGGTGATGATCGAGTCCATCATCAGCGGCACATTGCCGGCGACCACATCGTTGAGCGCCGGCGCCGAGCCGCGATACGGCACGTGCACCATATCGATGCCGGCCGATTTCTTGATCATCTCCATCATCAGATGCGGCGCGACGCCGGTGCCCTGGCTGGCGAACGAGATCGCGCCAGGCTTGGCCTTGGCGGCCGCGATCATCTCGGCGACGGAGCTCACGCCGAGCTCCGGGTGGGCGAGCAAGAGCGCGGGTGCGGTGGTCATCAGCGCGAGTGGGGCGAAATCCTTGAGCTCATAGCCGGGCTTGGCAAACAGCGTAGTGTTGATGATCTGCGCCGGCGTGATGACGGTAAGCGTATAGCCGTCCGGCGGCGCGACGGCGCCCGCCGCCGTGCCGATATTGCCGCCCGCACCCGAGCGGTTATCGATCACGAAGGATTGCCCGAGTTTTTCCTGCAGCTTGTTTGCGAGCAGCCGCGCTGACACGTCCGCCGGGCCGCCCGGCGCATAGGGCACGATGATGCGTACCGGCCGATCGGGATATTCGGCGATTGCGGCTGTCGCACCGAGTGCGAGCGCGAACGCCGTCACGAGGCTGCGCAAAATCATTCCGATCCTCCCGGCTATCGCGCGTTGGCCGCCCAGGCTAGCATTCGCGTACAAGACGAAACAGGGAGGAGAAGCCATGTCCTGGAAGGCGCGGCTCATCGCGGCCGCAATACCGGCACTCACGCTCGTGTCGAGTGCGCAGGCGATCGAACTCGATCCGAAGATCGTCGGGTTCACACTGCCCAAGGACATCAAGTGGACCGACAATCCCTCGGGCAACCGCACGGTGGTGCTGCAGGGCGATCCATCGAAGCCCGGCCCCTACGCGATGCTGCTCACCTGGCTGCCCGGCAAAATGAGCCGTCCGCATTTCCACCCGAACGACCGCTTCTTCATGGTGCTGTCCGGCACCTGGTGGGTCGGCAATGGCGGCACGTTCGACCCGGAAGCGACGGTGCCGATGCCAGCCGGCACGCATGTGATCCACTGGGCGAAAGGCGTGCATTACGACGGCGCGAAGACGGAGCCCGCGACGATTTTGGTTTGGGGCGAGGGACCTGCGACAAGCACGCCGTTCGTCGCGGCGGAGGGGATGAAGAAGTAGCGCTACCCCTCATCCTGAGGAGGCCGCGCAGCGGCCGTCTCGAAGGATGGCACGAAGCGGCGGCCGGAGTTCTGGCCATCCTTCGAGACGGCATGCTTCGCATGGCTCCTCAGGATCAGGTCTGAGATTTACCGCCACATCGCGCGCATCCGCGCCGTCACATCGATTTGCGTGCTCGGCTTTGCGTTCGCGGCGCTCGCCTGCACGCTCGGCCACACACGCTGCTCGAAGTGCCGCGCGACCGGCGTCGGAATGAACCGCGTGCGCAGCGCGTGCACATACCGGTCGCCGCGGTTCGCCTGATTGTGCGTGTAGAAGCGCTGCGGCACGATCACATCGAGCTGATCCTTGGCGCGCGTCATCGCGACGTACAGCAGCCGCCGCTCCTCCTCGATCTCGTCGGCATTGCCGGTCGCGAGATCCGACGGAATGCAGCCATCGACCGCGTTGAGCACGAACACCGATTTCCACTCCTGCCCCTTGGCGGAGTGGATGGTGGAAAGAATGAGATAGTCCTCGTCGAGCAGCGGCGCGCCGGCTTCGTCCGAGGTGGCGGACGGCGGATCGAGCGTGAGGTCGGTCAGGAACTGTTCGCGCGTGCGGTAACTCGCGGCGATCTGTTCGAGCTGCGCCAAGTCAGCCGCGCGCACCGCCGCGTCGTCATGCAGGCGCTCAAGATGCGGCTCGTACCAGCGCCGCACCGCTTCGAATTCGCCTGGCCAGCCGGCCGCACGGCGGAACAGGCTATCGAACAGGGCCGCGAAACTTTTCCATTCGGCGCCCGCGCGCGGCGGCGCGTACGTCACCAGCATCGCGGCCGGATCGGGCGCCGCGAGCCGATCCAGAATGCGCGCCGCGCTCGCAGGGCCGATGCCGGGCACAAGTTGCGTGACGCGAAAGCCCGCGACGCGGTCGCGCGGGTTTTCGGCAAGGCGCAGCGCGGCGAGCACGTCCTTCACGTGCGCGGCTTCGAGGAATTTCAGTCCGCCGAATTTGATGAACGGGATGTTGCGGCGGGTGAGCTCGAATTCGAGCGTGTCGGAGTGATGCGAAGTGCGGAACAGCACGGCCTGCGATTTCAGCGGCAGGCCGGCCTCGCGATTTTGCAGCACGCGCTCCACGACATAGCGCGCCTGATCGGACTCATCGCGCACCGCGACCAGCAGCGGGCGCGCCGACGCCTCGCGCTGCGACCACAGATTCTTCGTGAACCGCTCGGCCGCAAGCGCGATGACGGCATTGGACGCGGCAAGAATCGGCTGGGTCGAACGGTAATTGCGCTCAAGCGTCACGATGCGCGCCTGCGGGCTGAAGTGTCCGGGAAAGTCGAGGATGTTGCGCACCGTCGCGGCGCGGAATGAGTAGATCGACTGCGCGTCGTCGCCGACCACCGTCAGCCCGCGTCCATCGGGCTTGAGCGCAAGCAGGATCGAGGCCTGCAAACGGTTGGTGTCCTGGTATTCGTCGATCAGGATATGGTCGAAGCGCGCGCCTATCTCGCTGGCGAACTCTGTTTCGGCCAGCATGTGCGCCCAGTAGAGCAGCAGGTCGTCGTAATCGAGCACGTTCTGGCGCTGCTTCGCCTCGACGTAGGCGGCGAACAGCGTCTTGAGTTCGGCGGTCCAGTTGGCGCACCAGGGAAACGCCTTGCTCAGAATTTCCTCAAGCGGCGTCTCGGCGTTCACCACGCGTGAATAGATCGAGAGGCACGTCCCTTTCGTGGGAAAACGGCTTTCGGTGCGCGAGAGATCGAGTTCGTGACGCACCAGGTTCATCAGGTCCGCGGCGTCCTCGCGATCGTGGATCGTGAACGAACGATCGAGCCCGATGCGCTCGGCGTACTCGCGCAGGAAGCGCGCGCCGATGGCGTGGAACGTGCCGGACCAGATCAGCCCCGCGCTCGCATTCGTGCCCGAGGCGCGGTTGAGGATGCGCTCCGCGCGGCGCTCCATTTCGGCGGCGGCGCGGCGCGAGAAGGTCAGCAGCAGGATGCGATGCGGATCGGCGCCGGTCATCACCAGATGCGCGACGCGATGGGCGAGCGTGTCGGTTTTCCCGGAGCCCGCGCCCGCGATCACCAGCAAGGGCCGGGCATCGGCGTCCGCGACGCCGTGCTCGACCGCCGCGCGCTGATCAGGATTGAGCTTGTCGAGATAGTGCATGCGAATCACGTGGCGCGCGACGGGAGCACCACCAATCACGTTTCTGGTTTTGTTCGCAATGAAGCCGTGTGCTCCGGAGACTCTGGCACGCGGAATGCTTGACCTTTGTGGCTCTGCCATTATGCAGACGGGCAAAGGACCATTCCAAAGGCGGGTTTCCCCATGAAAAAGGTCTATCCCGACGCCAAGTCGGCGCTCGCGGGCGTACTCAAGGACGGCATGATGATCATGGCCGGCGGCTTTGGGCTGTGCGGCATGCCGTCGACGTTGATCGAGGCGATCCGCGATTCCGGGGTGAAGAACCTCACCTGCGTGTCCAACAATGCCGGCATCGACGGCGCGGGGCTGGGTCTCCTCTTGGAGACCCGCCAGATCAAGAAAATGATCGCGTCCTACGTCGGCGAGAACAAGCTGTTCGCGCAACAGTTCCTGGCCGGCGAGCTCGAGATCGAGTTCAACCCGCAGGGGACGCTCGCCGAGCGCATGCGCGCGGGCGGCGCCGGTATTCCGGCTTTCTTCACCAAGACCGGCGTCGGCACCGACATCGCCAAGGGCAAGGAAGAGCGCGTCTTCAACGGCGAGCGCTACATCATGGAGACCGGCCTCGTTGCCGACCTCGCCGTGGTCCATGCCTGGAAGGGCGACACCGAAGGCAACCTCGTTTACCGCAAGACCGCGCGCAACTTTAACCCCATGATGGCGACCGCCGCGCGCATCACCGTCGCCGAAGTCGAGCACCTGGTTCAGCCGGGCGAACTCGACGGCGATCACATCATCACGCCGGGCGTCTACGTCCAGCGCATCATTCACACGACCGCCGAGAAGCGGATCGAGCAGCGGACATTGCGCAAGCGCCCTGAAGCGGCCGCTGCCGGAGTGGAGGTTTAGTCATGCCCTGGACCCGCGATCAGATGGCTGAACGCGCCGCGAAGGAATTGCGCGACGGCTTCTACGTCAATCTCGGCATCGGCATTCCGACGCTGGTGTCGAACTACATCCCGAACGGCATGAGCGTGCAGTTGCAGAGCGAGAACGGCATGCTCGGCTTCGGGCCGTTCCCCTATGAGGGCGACGAGGATCCCGACCTGATCAATGCCGGCAAGCAGACGGTCACGGAGCTGCCGACCACGAGCTATTTTTCCTCGGCCGACAGTTTCGCGATGATCCGCGGCGGACATATCGATCTCGCGCTGCTCGGCGCCATGCAGGTCGCCGAGAACGGCGACCTCGCCAACTGGATGATCCCCGGCAAGATGGTGAAGGGCATGGGCGGCGCGATGGACCTCGTCGCGGGCGTGAAGAAGGTCGTGGTCATCATGGAGCACTGTGCCAAGGCCAAGGATGGCAGCATCGAGCCCAAGCTCCTGCACAAATGCACGCTGCCGCTCACCGGCGCGGGCGTCATCGACATGGTGATCACCGATCTGGGCGTGTTCGCGATCGACAAGAAGAGCGGCGGCATGACGCTGACCGAGCTTGCGCCCGATGTGACGCTCGACGAGATCAAGGCGAAGACGCAAGCCGCCTACAAGATCGCGCCGAACCTGCACTGAGCCCGCACGCCGCGGATAAACGGGTCCCCGGCCCCAAAAGGGTCACAGAGCACGGCCAGACGTTGCACAGGAGTCGCTGCCCGGTATAGTCGGGCCGCCGCCAATACCTCTTGAGCGGATTTAGAAGCCCGTGCCCTCGGCCAACGGCCTCATGCGATTGAGCCTCGTCATTGCGGCCGTGTCCGCGGCCGGCGTTGCGGTGCTCGTCGGCGCAGCCGCGCTGATCCCGCCCGAAACGGTGCGTCAGGCGGTCATCGCGAATATCCATGCCGTCACCGGGCTGGAGCCGGTCACCCGCGGCGACGTGAAGGTCTCGCTGTTTCCCAGCGCCACCGTGAGCTTCTCCGACGTGACCCTCGGCGACGAGCGGACAAGCCCGGCACTCGTGGCGGACCGGCTGACGGCCAAGCTGCGGCTGCTGCCGCTGCTGCTGGGGCGGATCGAGGCGGCCGACATGTCGCTGACCCGCCCGCGCCTCCTTGTGGCGGTGGAGCCGGATGGCCGCTCCAACTGGTCCAGCCTGATGGCGACGCTCGCGCGCACGCTCAAGCCCGCCGCGCAGCAATCCGAGCACGTGCTGTCGTTCTCGGAAATCCGCATGACCGGCGGGACCATTACGATCACCGATGCGGCGCGCGGGGTGACCGAGGAGCTCTCCGACGTCGAGCTGTCGTTTGCCTGGCCGTCGATCTCGCGCAGCTTTGGCGCAACCGGCCGCTTTAGCTGGCGCGGGGAGGCCTTCGACGCCAGCGCCAACGCGGCCGATTTGGTCGCGGCGCTCTCGGGCGACCGCTCCGGGCTCAAGCTCCGCCTCGCGGGCGCGCCATTCAAGCTCGCCTTCGACGGCAGCATGAGCCAGCGGCCCTCGTTCAAGATGGAGGGCACGCTCGCGGCCGACGGTAAATCGCTGCGCGAGGCGCTGCGCTGGGCGAGCCGGCAGCCATTGCCGGGCGCGGGGTTCGGCCCATTTGCCCTGAAGGCGCAAGCCACTCTGGTCGGCGGCACGGCGTTGCTGTCGGGCGTCAATATCGAGCTCGACGGCAATGTCGCCGAAGGCGTGCTGGCGCTCGCAACCGAACCGCGCGTGGCCGTCAAGGGCACGCTCGCGGCCGACGCACTCGATCTCACGCCATACATTTCGGCAATCGAGGTGCTGCGTTCGAACGAGCGCGACTGGAGCCGCGGCCGTATCGCGGTCGATGGCTTGAGCGAATTCGACCTCGACATGCGTCTCTCGGCTGGCCGCGTGACGGTCGCAAACGTCCGGCTCGGCCGCATCGGCGTCGCCGCGAACCTGCGCGACGGGCGCCTGACCATGGCGATTGTCGAGGCGCAGGCCTATGGCGGCCTGGTCAAGGGCGCGCTCATACTGGCGAAAGGCAGCGCGGGCGCGGACATCAAGTCGCAGCTTCAATTCGCCGAGGTCGATCTGGAGTCCTGCCTGGGCGAGCTGTTCGGCATCCGCAAGCTCGAGGGCAAGGGCAATCTGTCGCTCTCCGTCGAGGCGAGCGGCGACAGCGTGATGGCGCTGACGCGCACGCTTGCGGGTTCGGCGAACCTCAGCGCGCGGCAAGGCGGCATCGCGGGCTTCAACGTCGAACAGCTGCTCAAGCGGCTGGAGCAGCGCCCGCTCTCGATCGGCGGAGATTTTCGCCGCGGGCGCACACCGTTCGACAGACTCGACGCGACGGCGAAGATCGCGCAGGGCACCGCGAGCATCGAGGACGTACGGCTCGAGGGCGGCGCCATCCGGCTCACGCTCGGCGGTCTGGCGTCGATCCCGGCGCGCGAGCTCGACCTCAAGGGCACCGCCACGCTGGTGTCCGCCACGGCCGACGCCACGCCGATGTTCGAGCTGCCGTTCGTGGTGCAGGGGCCGTGGGACGATCCGATCCTGCTGCCCGACGCGCAGAGCCTGATCCGCCGCTCCGGCGCAGCCGCTCCGCTGCTGGAGGCGGTGCGCGACCGCAAGACGCGCGACACGATCCGCACCGTGATCGACCAGCTCGATCGCGACGGCGTCGTGCCGCCCGCCAGCCGGCCCTAAAGAGCCATTTCGCTGCTATCATCCGCTGCGCGAATCACGCGACGGAACCCGGATGCTTGCGCGCCTCATATCGTCGTTGGT
>JAXDOA010000610.1:0-4848 GCA_034669125.1 Hyphomicrobiales bacterium | reverse complement strand
GACGTGCTCAGCGACGGCCTTTCGATGGTCTATTCGTTCTACGATCCCGAGCACCGCCACCGCTCGCTTGGCACTTTCATGATCCTCGACCACATCGCGCGCGCCAAGCGCATGGGCCTCGCCTACGTGTATCTCGGTTACTGGGTGCGCGATTCAAGGAAGATGGATTACAAAGGCCGCTTCCTGCCGCAGGAGCGATTGCTCGCGGATGGATGGACGCGGTTCGAGAGCTAGCTGCGTTCGCGGCGACCGACCGCGCCTCGTCTAGTGATGATTGACGTAGCTCACGCACCGACCCTGATTGCGGAACGGCTGGTTGTTGTCATCGACATAGTTTGCGTAGCCGCCATTCCGGCACTGGTCCTTGTTGGTCGGATGACGGTTCGCTGCCGCGCTCCACTTGCTCAGCCGGCCCAAACCAATGGGGAAGAAATCCCCCACGAATTCCTCGCCCGTGGAAGCAATCGCGATGTCTTCCGGCTCCCGGAATGTCGTGCTGTCTCCCCACGCGCCCTGGAACACGCCGTTGGTATCGAAGATCTGGATCCTGTTGTTCGGATACGAATCCGCGACATAGAGAAGCCCATTGCTATACCGGATACCGAGGCAGCCGTAGTCGGCGCATTGGCCGTTACCGGAACCCTGAGAGCCCCACGTGGCCAGATAATTTCCATTGAGGTCGAATTTCTGAATCCGGTAATTCTCGGTATCGGAGACGAAGACGCTGGTGCCGTCCGTCGTGACCCCGCCGGTCGAATGGAACAGATTGAACTGCCCCGCGCCGCCGCCGGTCTGACCGGGAAAGCAGACGGCATCGAGCGAGGTGCAGATTTCGAACTGTGCGGCGCCGGTCTTGACGCCCCAGCCCCACATCCGTTCGAAATTGCCGCTGAGATCGAACTTTTGCACGCGCTCGAATCCGAGACCGTCGACGACGTAGATCTTTCCCGTCACCTGATCGACATCGATCGCCGTGATGGTACCGGAGAATTGCGCCTTGCTGGTGCCGCCGCTGCCGAACTGGAAAACCAGATTGCCGAAAGCATCGAGAACCTTGATGCGATTATTCACCCGGTCGGCCACGATGATCCGGTCATTGAGGATGTTGGTATTCCCGGCTCCTCCGCGATAGACCGCGATCCCGGAGGTGCTTGCGCCGAACTGATTGGCTGCGCTGCCGGCGCCCCCGCCATTGCCGGTGCCGGTGTAGGGAAGCTGCGTGAGCGTGGCGTCGAACTTTTGCACCTGCGCGCCGTCGGACAGCAGCACATACAGATTATCGCCGGTGCCCATTGCCAGCGTCACCCCGTGTCCTTCCGGTGGGACGATGGCCCGGTCGGCCATGAAAGCCGGCGTGGTGATTGCGCTCGCCGCCGCCGCGGGACGCTGGGTGGTTGGCAGGATCGCGATTGCACTTATGGTTGCTGCGCCGGCCAGCAGGAAGCCGCGTACGGGTCTGGTGATGTTCACGGGTGAGACCTATGAGGATTGGGCGGGAGGCGGGATGGAGGCGAATCGCCGGTTAGCACCGGACGCAAGGTAAGCTCTCCAATTCCCGCATGTCGAACAAGCCGTCGACAACCACTTCTCCTCAGAATTCGACGTGTGCGCATGGCGCGGGATACGCGTCACGCCGTCGAACGAGGCTGCGGAAACGTCTGCGCGCAGGCCGCGCGTCAACCCGGGATCAAATCGTACAACAGCTTGATATTGAGCACGATCAGGATCGCGGCGACCAGCGCCGAAGCCCAGGTGAGCCAGCGCGGCGCGACCAGTTGGCCCATCTTGGCGCGGCTCGCCGTGAACATCACCAGCGGCACGATGGCGAACGGCAGCGCGAGCCCCAGAATCACCTGACTGAGGATCAAGAGTTTCGCGGTCCCGGCCTCGCCGGCCCAGATCGTCACCGCGGCGGCCGGCACGATCGCGATCGCGCGCGTGGTCAGCCGCCGCGCCCAGGGCGGCAGGCGGATGTCGAGGAAACCCTCCATCACGATCTGGCCGGCGAGCGTCGCCGTCACGGTCGAGTTGAGGCCGCAGCACAAAAGCGCGATGCCGAACAACGTCGGCGCCCAGGCGGAGCCGAGCAGCGGCGCGATCAGCTTGTGCACCTCGCCGAGCTCGGCGACCTCCGTTTGGCCGGTCTTGTTGAAGGTCGCGGCGGCCAGAATGAGGATCGCCGCGTTGATCAGCAGCGCGAACATCAGCGCAACGGTGGAGTCGATGGTCGCGAGCTTGATCGCCTCGCGTTTGTCCTCGACCGACTCGCCGAACCTCCGCGTCTGCACAACGCCCGAATGGAGGAACAGATTATGCGGCATCACGGTCGCGCCGATGATGCCGATGGCGAGATAGAGCATGTCGGGATTTTTCACGATCTCGACCGTCGGCGCGAAGCCGACGATCACGGCGCGCCAGTCCGGATTGGCCATCGCGATCTGGATCGCGAAGCACACGGCGATGACGCCGAGCAACGTCACGATCAGGGCTTCGATCCAGCGGAAGCCGATATTCTGCAGCCACAAGATCAGGAACACGTCGAGCGCCGTGATGATCACGCCGAGTTCGAGCGGAATGCCGAACAGCAGATTGAGCCCGATCGCAGTGCCGATAACTTCGGCGAGGTCGGTCGCGCAGATCGCGATCTCGCTCACGACCCAGAGCGGCCACGAGGCCCAGCGCGGGAACGCGTCGCGGCAGGCCTGCGCGAGGTCGCGCCCCGCCCCGATCCCGAGCCGCGCACACAGCGCCTGCAGCAGGATCGCCATGATGTTCGATACGAGCGCGACGGTGAGCAGCGCGTAGCCGAACTTCGAGCCGCCCGCGAGCGAGGTCGCCCAGTTGCCCGGGTCCATGTAGCCGACGGCAACGAGGTATCCGGGTCCGAGGAACGCGGAGAGTTTGCGCCAGAACGAGCCTGTCGGGCGCGTTCGGATCGAGCCGAACACCTCCGAGAGCGATGGTGTCCCGCGCGGGCGCTTCCAGCCGGCTTCGCTTGGCGCCGCTTCGATCGACTGAACGGCCATCCGGACGCCCTCCTCCCCCAAATGGGAGCCAGACTATAGCTTGTTGCGAATAATTTGCAATTGCAGAATTGGAACAGACAGGCGATCCAGAAGGCGCTTTGGCCGCGCCGGAGTTCGTCAACTCGCCATTCGGCGCAAAATGTCGTTCTTTTTGATGAAGTAATGCCGAAGCGCGCCGGCCACGTGGACCAGCACAAGCACGGCCAAGCAGTAGGCCAGCACTTGGTGGCTTCCCTCCAGCAGATTGCGCACGCTCCGCTCCATGCTGGTCACAATCGGTGGAATTTCGAGGCCCAACAAATCCTTGGTCATCGGGGTCCGGAACGTCGTCGCCACCAGCCAGCCGGTTACGGACACGATGAGCATGAGAACATAAAGGCCGATATGACCGCCGTGGGCCGCCCATCGCTCCCATGTCTTGGTATCCAGCGGGAGCGCCGGTACCGGATTTATCCAGCGCCACAACAGCCGAATGACCGTCAACACCAGCAGATCGTAACCGAGCGCCGCGTGCCACGCGTAGTTTGCCAGCCGTTCCGGGCGCGGCGTGAAATGGGTCATCCACCAGCCGTGAGCGAGGAGTACCAGAATCGCGAGCGCACCTATCCAGTGCAGCGCCTTCGCCAGCCCCAGCTCACAGTCGAATTGCGCAGCATGTCCCGTTACGACCCCACACTCATTTGAACTTGTTACTCCTTGGAAATCCCTTCGGCGCCAACCGTCCGGCGTCGGAGCGGTTGCCGCGCCAGTCGGACAGTTCCTTCAGCGTCAGCGAGAACGCGCGCCCTGCCCCATCGGTCCAGCCGAGCCCCTCTGCGCCCTTGAAGGTCTTCACGTCGGAGAGCCCGCCGTCCTTGTAGCGCTGCAGGCGCACGCCGGAGCCGCGCGACATTTCCGGCAGCTGCTCGATAGGGAAGATCACCACCTTGCGGTTCTCGCCGATGACGGCGACCTGTTCGCCCTCGACGACGCTGACCGCACGTGCTTCGTCCGGGGCCTTCACGTTGAGCACCTGCTTGCCCTTGCGCGTGGTGCCGAGGACCTCGTCCTCGGAAACGACAAAGCCCCTGCCCTGATGACTCGCGACAATGAACTTCCGCCCGCCCGCAAACGGGAACATCGTGACGATGTCGCCTTCCTGTTCCAGGTCGATGAACAGCCGCACCGGCTCGCCGTGCCCGCGCCCGCCCGGCAGCTTGGCGCCCTCCAGCGTGTAGAACCGCCCGTTGGTGGCGAACATCAAAAGCTTCGAGGTCGTCTCGGCGAAGAACGACAGTTTCAACCTGTCGTCCTGCTTGAACGTGACACTCGACAGATCCTCGACGTGCCCGCGCAGCGCACGCACCCAGCCTTTGTCGGAGAGCACGACTGTGATCGGCTCGCGCACGACCATCGCTTCCTCGATCGCGGCCTCGTCATGCTCCGGCGCCTCGGCGAAGTCGGTGCGGCGCTTGCCGAGCGGCGTCTTCTTGCCGAATTTTTCGCGCAACTCCTTGATCTGCGCGGCGATCGTCTCCCACTGCTTGGTCTCGGACTTGAGCAGCTCTTCGAGCGTCTTCTTCTCGGCGCGAAGCTCCTTGTCCTCCTTGCGGATCTCGAATTCCTCGAGCTTGCGCAAATTGCGCAGCCGCATGTTGAGGATGGCTTCAGCCTGGATCTCGGTGAGCTTGAACGCCTTGATCAGCGCCGGCTTCGGCTCGGACTTGAGCAGCTCTTCGAGCGACTTCTTCTCGGCGCGAAGCTCCTTGTCCTCCTTGCGGATCTCCATTTCCTCAAGCTTGCGCAGGTTGCGCAGCCGCATGTTGAGGATCGCTTCGGCCTG
>JAXDOA010000609.1:0-5914 GCA_034669125.1 Hyphomicrobiales bacterium | reverse complement strand
GCGCCGGCGGATGTCAGCGCCTGCGCGGCATCGGCCGCCTCGGCGGCGTAGACCTTGTCGGATGAGCACAGACACACGAGCTTTGCACCCGAGGCCCGGAACGCCGCGATCATGCCGTCGCGGTTGGCAAAGCCATCATTGGTGACGGCCTCGATCCCACCCGCCTCGAAGACGTTCTTGGCAAACAGTGTGCGTGCGGTGAAGTCGGAAAGCTTGCCGAGATTGGCGAGGAACACTGTCGGCCGTGAGCCGGTCGCGGCGAGTACGCGGTCGGAGGCGTCACGCAATTGTTCAAACGGCTCCGCGAGGCGGATGCGCGGCAGGGCGGTAAACGTGGTGCGCTTCTCCCCGCTTGCCGGGAGAGGGTTGGGGTGAGGGGCAACCTCAAGCACATGCACCGCCGCCTCATGAATGTTGGGAAACTCGCTCGTCCCGGTGAGCGCGTCCTTGCGCCGCGCGATGTTCTTCTCGCGCTCCGCGCGCGCTGCCGCGACCTTGCTCTGGATCAGACCCTGCTCAAGCGCGGCCGCCGCACCGCCTGCCTTCTCGATGTCCCGAAATAGCGCCCACGCGGCGCCGCAAAGCTGCTGCGTCAGATCTTCGATCCCACCGGACCCGGCCGTCGGGTCGGATACTTTCGCAAGGTGGGATTCTTCCAGCAGGACAAGCTGCGTATTGCGCGCGACGCGCCGCGCGAAGCGATCGGGCAAGCCGATCGCGGCGGTAAAGGGTAGCACCGTGATGGCGTCCGCGCCGCCGAGGCCCGCGGCGAACACCGCAATCGTCGAGCGCAGGATGTTCACGTACGGATCGCGCCGCGTCATCATGCGCCATGCGGTTTCGGCGGCAACATGAGCCGGCGCGGGTGCAAGCCCGCACGCCTGCTCGACGCCCGCCCAGAGCTTTCGGATGGCACGGAATTTCGCGATAGTGAGGAACTGGTCGGCATCCGCGGCGAGACGGAAATAGATCATGCGCCGCGCCGCATCGAGGGCGATGCCGGACGCTTCGAGCGCGCGCAGATCGGCGACCGCACTGGCGAGCGCGAAGGCAAGCTCCTGCGCTTCCGAGCCGCCGGCATTGTGGATGACGCGCCCGTCCGCGACGGCGAACGGCCCGCGAAAACCTAGGCCTGCGAGTTCGCCGATTTGCGTCGCGAAGGCGGGCGCAATCGTCTTCCAGTCACCCTCGCCAGTCGCCGCAAGATGCCCCAGCGGATTGAGGCTCGCGCGCATCTCGATGGTGTCAGGCGCAATGCCGCGCCGCTTCACTAGCGCAGCGAAGTTCTTCGCCGCGTCGCGAGTCTCGGCCGCGACGTTGAAATCGATGGCGACCCCGGCATCCAGATAGACGCCGTCGAGAACGCGATCGAGCGTTTCGATGGATGAATCGAGGCCGTAACCGTTCGCGTTGAGCGAACCCGCCATGACGAGCGTCAGTCCGGTGGCGCCGTTTTCCAGATCATGCAGCGCCTGCTCGTTGGCGGCGGCGGGATCGGGGTGATCGACGCGCTGCATCACGGTCCAGGCGCGGCCCGGAGCCCGTGCCGCCACAGGCTGCGCAGCCGACGCGCGCGCGTAGAGCGGCTGGATCGCAAGTCCATCATACGTGTGCGCGACCAGCCGCTTGTCGAACGGCGCGCCCTTGAGCACGCCATCCACCAGTCGGAGCCATTGCTCACGCGTGGCGGCGGGAAATTCACTAGCGAATGCAGGGTCTTCGGCGTCAGACATGAGAAACTTCTAGCACGGGTCAAGGCAATCGAATGCAATGAAAGTGCCATCGCGGCAAGGGATGGTTATCCCAGCTTCTCGATGCCTGCCGCATGGACTTGCGCCAGCGCGTCGCGCACGCGACGGCCGGCGATCAGGCGATCCGGCGCGATCTCGGCGAGCGGCACCAGCACGAAGGCGCGCTCGAACAGCCGCGGATGCGGCAACACGAGGTCCGGTTCGTTGAGCGAAAGATCGTCGCAGGCGAGCAGATCGATGTCGATGGTTCGCGGCCCCCAGCGCTCCTCACGCGAGCGGTCGCGGCCAAGCGCGCCTTCCACGCTCAGCGCACGATCGAGCAACGCGCGCGGCGCCAGCGATGTCTCGACCGCGATCGCGCAATTGATGAAGGGCGGCTGGTCGGTCACGCCCCACGGCGGCGTGCGGTAGTCGGACGAACGCGCGATCAGCTGCACATCCGCCCCGTCGGCGAACAGCGCGACCGCCGCGTCGAGCGTTGCCCGCACCTCGCCGACGTTGCCTCCGAGCCCGACTAGTACCTGCGCCACGTCATCGCGCCTTCTGGATTGCATCCACCACGCGCAGCGCCTGCACGGTCTCCGCCACGTCGTGCACGCGCACGATGTCGGTGCCGGCAAGCGCCGCCAGCACATTGCCGGCAATCGAGCCGCCGATGCGTTCACCCGGCTTGGACGGCGACACGAAATCGATGAACCGCTTGCGTGACAATCCCATCAGCAACGGCAGACCGAATGACCGTAACTCGGCAAGCCGCGCGATTATCGTGATGCTCTGCTCGGGCGTCTTGCCGAAGCCGATGCCGGGATCGAGCACGATGCATCGCTGAGCGATGCCGGCCTTCGCGGCGATATCGAGCGAACGGGAGAAGAACGCCTTCGCGTCCGCCATGATGTCGAGCGCGGGGTCGGGCGCCTCGCGGTTGTGCATCACGATCACCGGTACGCCGTGCTCGGCGGCGACGCGCGCCATATCGGGATCTCGTTGCAGGCCCCACACGTCGTTGAGGATCGCGGCGCCCTGTTCGAGCGCCCAGGCGGCGACCTTGGCTTTGATGGTATCGATGGAGATCGGCAGGCCAAGCTGGATCACTGGCCGCAGCACCGGCCCGAGGCGTGTAATCTCATCGTCGAGCGAAACCGGCTGCGCGCCGACATAGGGACGGGTCGATTCCGCGCCGACGTCGAGGATATCCGCCCCCTCGGCTTGCATGCGGCGTCCGTGCGCTAGCGCAGCGTCGGGGTCGACAAACCGGCCGCCGTCGGAAAACGAGTCCGGCGTGACGTTGAGAATCCCCATCACCAGCGGTCGGCGCTCGCCCAGCAGCCGGCCGAGCTCAATCTTATTCCGCGTGGTGGAATTCGTCAGCGCCATCGCGCCGCTTTGCGGCGACGCAGCAGGGGAGTCAAGCCGGCACTAGTAAGTGATCTTCAGCGGCAACTTCCGGGCCGCCTCGATCCAGTGCCCCACGCGCTTCTCGGAGGGGAGCAGTTGCACGCGCTTGCGCTTTTCATTGGCCGCAGCCATCGCCTCGGCCAGCCGCCCGGGATTGCGGTATTTCAGCTCCTTCACGGTGTCGACCCCGGCGTCCTTGAGCAGCTCCGCATAGGGCTCGCGCACGCCCTTGATACGCATGCGATCGGCGAGATTCGCCCAGCGCAGCACCGTTTGCTCGTCGACATCGAGCTTTTCGGCAAGATTCTTGCGGCCTTTCGCGGTCTTCGAGGCTTCCAGCAGCTTTTCGGTGGTCCGAATGCCGAGCGCCTTCAACCTGGCCGCCATCGCGGGCCCGATGCCTGCGATCGCCCTGAGAGGATAGGACACGCGCGTCTCCTTCGTTCCGTCCCGGCGCGTCGCGACAAGCAAGGGCGCGCCACGCGGGTGCAGAGTGTCAGGTGAAGTGATTGAGACAGTGTACGCGTGCACCAAGCTCGCCGGCGATGCGGCGTCTATCGAACGTAACCATGATCCCCCTCATGCCCCGCGCTACGGCAGGTTACGATGATCTTGAACATGCCTCGAGGGAAACACAAGCACGAGACGTTGCGAGCGTCGAGAGAGTCGATTGCCGATGCTCAGCATTCGTTCGCGAGCGTGACCTGCGAGACACAGAACATTTCGGCTACGCTATGGCCGGTGGAAAGCGTGGAGCGCGCCCTCTATAACGGCGGCGCAGCGGCGCGGCACAACCGTCATGCGCGCATTGGCTGCGCGGGAGCATAGCGATGGCTGATCTCGACACGGACGGCAGGATCTTCGTCGGTAAGAGCATCAAGCCGGAGTATCTGGCGCTGCGCTATGGCAACCGCCATGGCCTCGTGACCGGAGCAACCGGCACCGGAAAGACCGTGACGCTGCAGGTTCTCGCCGAAGGCTTCTCGCGCGCCGGCGTTTCGGTGTTTGCGTCCGACATCAAAGGCGATCTGTCCGGCATCGCGGCGGTGGGAGAGGCAAAGGAGCCGTTCGTCAAGCGCGCCAAAGAGCTTGGCTTCGACTACCAGCCCGACGAATTTCCCGTGGTGTTCTGGGACCTGTTCGGCGAGCAGGGCCATCCGGTGCGTGCCACCATTTCCGAGATGGGCCCGCTGCTGCTGGCGCGGTTGATGGACCTGAACGATGTCCAGGAGGGCGTCCTGAACATCGCGTTCCGCGTGGCGGACGAGCAGGGGCTGCTGCTGCTCGACCTCAAGGACCTCCGCGCGATCCTCGGTTTCATCGCCGAGCACGCCAAAGATCTGACCACGCTGTACGGCAACGTCTCGAAGCAGACCATCGGCACCATCCAGCGCCAGCTTCTGGTGCTGGAGAACCAGGGTGGTGCGAAATTTTTCGCCGAACCAGCGCTCGCCATGAAGGATTTCATGAGGGTCGACCGCGACGGGCGCGGCATCATCAATATTCTTGCCGCCGATAAGCTGATGGAGAGCCCGCGGCTATACGCGACGTTCCTGCTTTGGCTGCTGTCCGAGCTATTCGAAGAGCTGCCCGAGCTCGGCGATCCCGAAAAGCCGAAACTCGTATTCTTCTTCGACGAGGCGCACCTGCTGTTTAACGATGCCCCCAAGGCGCTGATGGACAAGATCGAGCAGGTGGTGCGGCTGATCCGCTCCAAGGGCGTTGGGGTCTATTTCGTCACGCAAAATCCGCTCGACGTGCCCGACAAGGTGCTGGCGCAGCTGGGCAACCGGGTGCAGCACGCGTTGCGCGCCTTTACGCCGCGCGACCAGAAGGCGGTGCGCGCCGCGGCCGAAACGTTCCGCCCGAACCCGAAGCTCGATACCGCGACCGTGATCAGCGAACTCGGCAAGGGCGAGGCGCTGGTCTCGTTCCTGGAAGGCAATGGCACGCCCTCGATGGTGGAACGCTGCATGGTGCGGCCGCCGTCAGCGCGCGTCGGTCCGGTCAGCCCGGAGGAGCGCGCGGGCGTCATCAAGAACAGCCCCGTGAAGGGCAAGTACGACCAGACGATCGATTCCGATTCCGCCTACGAGATGCTGCAGCGGCGCACGCACGAGACGGCGGCGCCGGTTCCAACCGGTCAACCGGGCGGCACCGCGCCGGGAGCGCCGCAAGGCGCCCCGCAGGAGGGTGGCGGACTGCTCGGCCAGCTTGGCGGCATGCTCGGCTCGGTGTTTGGCACCGGCCGTCCGCGCGGCCAGCGCCTCTCCACGGGTCAACTGATCACGCGCGAGATCACCCGTTCGGTCACCAACAAGCTCGCCGGTCAGGTCGCCGCCAACATCGGCAAGTCGATCGGCGGCTCCATGGGTGGTTCGGTCGGCCGCGCGATCGTGCGCGGCACGCTGGGCGGCATTTTGCGGCGGTGAGGTTCCGCGCGATTTCGCTTGTCATGCCCCGCGAAAGCGGGGCATCCAGTAGCCCCCATTGCGGAGCCAACAATGACCTCTGCCGCCAAAGCCTTGCCCGCCGTGCTCGCGCGGATCGACGCCGATCTCGACAAGAGCCTCGATCGCCTGTTCGATCTGGTGCGCATCCCGTCGATTTCGACCGACAGCGCCTTCAAGGATTCCTGCCGCGCGGCCGCCGATCATGTGGCGAAGGATTTGGAGAGCCTCGGCTTCGAGGCCACCGTGCGGGCGACCGCGGGCCATCCGGTGGTGATCGGCAAGAGCAATGGGGCTGCTAACGGCGGCCCGCGCGTG
>JAXDOA010000608.1:0-22805 GCA_034669125.1 Hyphomicrobiales bacterium | reverse complement strand
CACGTGCTGCGGCTGATCGCGATCCCGCTCGTCACGGTGTTCGGGCTCGAATTCTCCTCGACGCTCGCCTTCGCGGTCGTCACCGAGACGATTTTCTCCTGGCCCGGCATCGGCAAGCTGATCATCGACTCGATCTCGTCGCTCGATCGGCCCGTGATGGTCGCCTACCTGATGCTGGTGGCGTTCCTGTTCATCATGATCAACTTCCTGGTCGACATCGCCTATGCGGCGCTCGACCCGCGCTTGCGCGTGCGGAGAGCATGATGGACGAGCCGCTCGCGCGCATCTGGGCCGAATTCCGCGAGAACCGCGTCGCAGTCGGCGCGCTTGTTGTCGTTGCGGCAATCGCGCTGATCGCGCTGCTGGCGCCGCTGATCGCGCCGCAAAACCCCTACGATCTCGCGAGCCTCGTGCTGATGGACGCGCGCCGCCCGCCGGGCTTCGTCGGATCAGGCGGCTACGTGCACATCCTCGGCACCGACGCGCAGGGGCGCGACCTCTTCTCGGCGATCCTCTATGGCCTGCGTATCTCGATCCAGATCGGCGTCGCGGCTGGCGCGGTTGCGCTGGTGCTCGGCGCCGTGCTCGGCACGAGCGCCGCCTATTTCGGCGGACGGATCGAAGCCTTCATCATGCGCATCGTCGACCTGCAATTGTCGTTCCCGGCGATTCTACTGGCGCTGATGCTCTCCGCGCTGCTCGGCAAGGGCATGCCGCAGCTCGTCGCCGCGCTGGTGACCGCCCAATACGCCTATTTCGCCCGTACCGCGCACGGCGCTGCGTCGGTCGAACGCAGCAAGGAGTATGTCGAGGCGGCACTCTCGACGCCGCTGCCCGCGCGCACCGTCGTGTTCCGCCACATCCTGCCGAACTGCCTGCCGCCACTCATCGTCGTCGCGACGGTGCAGATCGCGAACTCGATCGCCCTTGAAGCGACGCTTTCGTTCCTCGGGCTCGGCCTGCCGCCGACCGAGCCCTCGCTCGGTATGCTGATTGCTAACGGGTTCCAATACATGCTCTCCGGTCGCTACTGGATCTCGATCTATCCCGGCATCGCGCTGATTGTGCTGATTGTGGCAATCAATCTCGTCGGCGATCAGGTGCGCGACCAGCTCAACCCGAGGCTCAAGCGATGAGCCTGCTCGAAGTCCGGGACCTTCAGACGCATTTCTTCACCCGCGCCGGCGTCGTGAAGGCGGTCGACGACGTATCGTTCGATGTGGCGGCGGGCGAGGTCATCGGGCTGGTCGGCGAGTCGGGTTCGGGCAAGAGCGTTACGGGGCTCTCCATTCTCGGCCTGGTCGATTCGCCCGGCCGGATCGTCGCCGGCTCGGTCAAGCTCGCCGGTCAGGAACTGGTCGGGCTTGCGCCCGCAAAGCTGCGCGCCTTGCGCGGACAGCGCCTCGCGATGGTGTTCCAGGACCCGATGAGCGTGCTCAATCCGGTGCTCACCATCGCGACGCAGATGCGCCTCGCGCTCGAGGCGCACGGTCGTGTCTCGAACGAAGCCGCACGCGCCCGTTCGATCGACGCGCTCACCGCCGTGCGCATCCCGGATGCCGCGCAGCGGCTCGATGCCTATCCACACCAGTTTTCCGGCGGCATGCGCCAGCGCGTCGCGATCGCGATCGCGCTGCTGCACAGACCGGCACTGATTGTGTGCGACGAGCCGACCACCGCGCTCGATGTGTCGATCCAGGCGCAGATTCTGACCGAGATGCGCGGCCTCGTGCGCCATCTCGGGATGGCGCTGATCTGGATCAGCCACGATCTCGCGACCGTTTCCTCGCTCGCGAGCCGCATCCTGGTGATGTATGCGGGCCGCATCATCGAGGAGGGGCCGACCGCCGCGGTACTGCGCAGTCCGCGCCACCCCTACAGCCGCGGGCTCCTTCAATCGCTGCCCTCGCGGGCCGAGCCCGGCCAAGACCTGGCGCAAATACCGGGCTCCACGCCATCGCTGCTGAGGTTGCCGGAGGGTTGCTCGTTTCGGCCGCGCTGCAGTGAAAAAACCGACGCGTGCCTGCGGATGCCCGAGATCGAGCGCCACGGCGCGCGCGCCTTCCGCTGCCACCATCCGCACGCAGCGGAAGTGCCGTGAGCGCGCTGGTCGAGGTTCGCGACGTCTCCAGGCAATTCGCGCCGCGCCTCTCGCTCGGCGAGAAGATCGCGGCAGCACTCGGCAGCGCGATCGAAATGCGCACCGTGCACGCGCTCGACCGCGTTTCGCTCGCTATAGATCCGGGCGAGGTCGTAGGCCTCGTCGGCGAATCCGGCTGCGGGAAGTCGACGCTCGGCCGCGTCATCGCCGGTATCCTGCAGCCGACATCCGGAACCGCGAGCATCGCGGGCGAACCGGTCATGACTGGCGGGCGCAAGCGCACCAAGCGCGTGCAGATGGTCTTCCAGGACCCGTTCGCATCGCTCGATCCGCGCATGCGCGTAGGGCGGGCGATCGCCGAAGGGCCGCTGGCGCACGGCATCGTCGGCCGCAACGATGCAGGCTCCTACGTTGCCAAATGGCTCGACGCCGTCGGCCTCGATCCCGACTTCGCGAGCCGCTTTCCGCATCAGTTCTCCGGCGGCCAGCGCCAGCGCATCGCGATCGCGCGTGCGCTTGCGATGCAGCCCGACGTGCTGGTGTGCGACGAACCGGTCGCCTCGCTCGACGTTTCGATCCAGGCGCAGATCATCAACCTGTTCCTCAAGCTGCGCCGCGAGCTCGGCCTCACCATGCTGTTCATCAGCCATGATCTTGGCTTGGTGCGGCATATCGCGGACCGGATCGCCATCATGTATCTCGGCCGCATCGTCGAGAGCGGCGATGCGCGCCGCGCCTACACAAATCCCCTGCATCCCTATACGCGGGCATTGCTCGACAGCGTCCCCAAGCTGGTGCTCGCGGACGGCGAGATCGTCAGCTTCAAGGCGATCCACGGCGAATTGCCCTCCGCGCTTTCGCCCCCGAGCGGGTGCCATTTCCATCTGCGTTGCCCGCATGCCGTGGATCTATGCCGCAGCAAGGTTCCACAACTGCGCGAGATCGAGGCTGCGCGCCGCGCCGCATGTCATCTCGCCCCGATTGGCTGATGGTGCCGTGAGGCTACGTCGGCACGTCGGCCACTTCTTCCCCGATTGCCTCCAGCAAGGCCTCAACCCAGCGCTGCGGAACGCGCCGCGCAATGAAGACAATTCGGCTGCTGCGGTCATCGGACGGCCAGCGGTCGAGCCACGCCGGCGGATGAAAGACATGTTGGACGCCATGGATCACCGCCGGCCGGTCGGTACTCTCAGCAATATTCACAATGCCCTTGAGGCGCAGGATATCGCCGCCGCAGTGCTCGGCGAGCACCTCGAGAAAAAGTGTGAGGGCGACGGCCCGTATCGGCTCCTCTCGCACGATCGCGTAAGTCTTGATGTCGCCATCGTGCCGCGCGTTCCCATGGTCGTGGGACCCTTCCGATAGCCACGCACGGACATTCGTCGACTTCGTGCGTGGATCATAGAATCCCGCGTCGAAGACCGCCCCTGAATCGATCCGGCCATGATCGGCAACGAGCACCGGTGCGCCCGCGTTCAAGGCGTTGAGATGGGCGTGCAGCGCGGGTTTGGCGGGTCCAGCCAGATCCAGCTTGGTCAGGACAATCCGGTCGGCGACCGCAACCTGCTTTTGCGAGATTTCCTCCCGCACGAGCGTTGCCACGCCGTTGACGGCATCCACCGTCGTCACGACGCTGCCGAGCACGAGGCGGCCTGCAATCGTCGAGTCGGTCATCAGCGTTTGCAGGATCGGCGCCGGATCGGCCAGCCCGCTCGTCTCGATGACGATGCGATCGAATAGCGTGCAGCGGCCCTCGTCGCGCCGCCGCAACAGATCTGCAAGGGTCTGCGACAGGTCGCTGCGGATCTTGCAGCACAGACAACCGGTCTGCAATTCGATGAAGCTGTCCTCGCTCGCCTCGATTAGCTCGTGGTCGAGGCCGACCTCGCCGAACTCGTTGATGATGACGGCGGTGCGTGAGAATTCGGGCTGACGCAGCAGATGGCGCAGCATGGTCGTCTTGCCGCTGCCGAGGAACCCGGTGAGCACCGAAACGGGGATCGCTTCCATGCTCATTGCGACGGCACCAGCGGCGTGACGGCGATCCGTACGCGCTTTGCCGCATAGCGGGGATCGAGCGCCTCCCTGACCTGGCGCAGAACCGCCACCAGCGAAATCGCCCCGCGCTTGCGGCCGTCGACCGTGACCGTCCACCGGAACGGCAAATGCGGCGGCGCACGCTCGATCCGGATGACCTTGCGCGCATCCGCGATCCCAAGCGCACCATCTGCGGCGCGCGCGACGCTGCCGGCGACGCGCCACGCCACAAGGCTCTCCACCAGCAACTCGCGCACATGTTCGCCCGCCTCAGTCACAGGCGTGCACCGGCGAGGATATCCGGCGACATCCTGCGCTTGAGATAGCGGCCGTCATTTGGGTTGCCGAAGTACTGGCCGTTCTCCACCATCACCTTGCCGCGCAGGAGTGTCACGACCGGCCACGCGAAAATGTCGTGACCTTCCCACGGCGTGTAGTCGGTCTCGTGCAGATCGGCGGCGCGTACCTTGCCGCGCCGCGTGGGGTCGAGGATGACGATATCGGCGTCGCTGCCGACCGCGATCGCGCCCTTGCGCGGATAGAGCCCCATGATCCGCGCCGCGTTGGTCGAAACGAGGTCTGCGAAGCGCGACAGCGAATAGCCGCGGCGCTCGACCATCTCGGTGTACATGACGCCGACGCGCGGCTCGACGCCGGAGTTGCCGCCGGTGGTGTCGTCGATCCGATCGCCGATGGTCTTGTCCTTGAGCGAGCAGCACAACTCGTCGGTGGCGACACAATGGATCACATCATTGACCGTACCATCCCAGAGCGCCATCTGGTCGTCCGGAGACTTCAAAGACGGATAGGTATGATAGATCTGGCCGTTCGGCCGTTTGTAGTCCTCGGCCGAGTACAACATGTATTGATGCAGCGTCTCGCCGTAGATCGGCAGACCTTTGCGGCGCGCTTCGGCGATTGCCTCGACGCCCGTGCGGGCGGACACGTGCATCATGTAGAGCGCGGTGCCGGGCACGCTTTCGGCGAGCCGCAGGACGCGGCGGAAGCTCAAATCCTCCGAGAGCTGGTTGTGCACCTCGGCGAGGTTGTGAAAGCTCACCCGGTTCTCGCGGATGAGTTTCGCGTACATGTGCATGACGATGTCGTTGTCTTCCGCATGGATGACGCCGAGTCCGCCCTCCTTCGCCAGCACCTGGAACGCTTCCCATATGTCGCCGAAGTCGATCATGCGGCCGCTGCCGGCCGGCCGGATATTGGTGGTGAAGATCTTCAGCGTCGGATAGCCGGCCTGGATCGCCTCCGCGAGCTGGCCGGAGAATTCGGGCGGCGGCTCGGAATGCAGCATGATGTGGTAGGCCCAGTCGCACGGGCTTTTTCCGACGAAATCCTTATCGCGCGACTCAATACCTTGTTGCGCCGTGGCACCATCCCGCCAGTAGGCGAAGTCGATCAGCGTCGTCGTGCCACCGAACAGCGCCGCCATGCCGACATGTTCTGGACCCGCCGTAATCAGCGGCGTGCCGTCGGGCATGGTCCACGCGTGATGCATATGTACGTGCGGATCGATGCCGCCCGGCATGACGATATGCCGTGTCGCGTCGATCACGCGCTTGGCGGATTCCGCCGCCAGCGTGCCGGGCGTCGTGAGCGCCGCGATGGTCTCGCCGATGACCGCGACATCGCAGGTGACGACACCTTCCGGCGTCACCACTTCGCCGCCTCGAATGATGAGATCGAACATCGTTCCTCCTGCGATCAAGAAAAGTCAGCTCGCTAGTGAAAGGTTTGATCCACGCAGTCCTCGTAGACGTGTGCGCGCGAAATGAAGCCGCCGGATTTCAGGCTGTCTGCAAGGCGCTCGAAGCCCTGCCGTGATACCTCAGGCGTGCGCGCCCAAAGTCCCGCATCGTGGTAGCGCTGCAGCGAACTTTCCAAAAGCTCGCGCGCAACGTGCCGGTAGTACGGCGCAACGGCATCCGCCAAGTCCGCCCCGTTATGCTCCGAGACCCAGGAAAGCGTACGGCGGGTGGCCCGCACCATGGCGTCGAAGGCTGCGCGGTTGCGGCGGACGCTGTCGCGGCTCGCGAGGTAGGTCGTATAGACGGTCGGCCCGCGCGCGTTCGCCGCGTAGAGGACCTTGCCTGCACCGCTTGCCGTTGCCATCGAGACGTACGGCTCGAACATCTGCACCACGTTGAGCTCGCCTCGGCGCAGCGCCTCCAGATTGTCCGCCATCGTCCGGCCGGTCACGCAATCGATCTTCGCCGGATCGAGGCCTTGCAGGCGCAGGTCGTGCTGGAGGCAGAGCCAGGGGGTCGGCACCTCCGACACGATCCCGAGGCTCAGCCGCGTCAGGTCGGTCAGCCGGAACGCCGAAGGATCGCTCTTGCCGACCAGAAAGAACGGGTCGCGCGCCGCGACCTCGCAGAAGCAGACCATCGGCGAACCGGGGTCATCGTCGCGCGCCTTCATCACGCGCATCGGCCCGCCCCACGAGATGTCGATCGACCCATCGAGCAGGCCCTTGGCCGCCGCGGCCGGCGCGGGTGAATTGAGCAATTCCACCTCTACGCCCTCTGCGGTGTAGAACCCGAGCGCGTGCGTGGCATAGAATGGCGCATAGAACACCGCGCGAAAATTCTCCGAGAGCTTGACGTGCATGGACACTCCGGGCGTGACGGCGATGAACGGCTCCGGCGGCAGGATTGAATCGGTTGAAGGAGCCAGCAGATGAGAAGCTTGCCAAGCTTTTTGTTCGTTGTCGCGGCCTTTGCCCTCGCGCAGGGTGATGCCTCGTATGCGCAAGCGAACTACCCGAACCGCCCGATCCAGCTGGTCGTCACCGTTCCGCCCGGCGGAGCGGCCGATATCATTGCCCGGATCATCGGTGCGAAGCTGGCGGACGCGGTGGGACAGCCGGTCGTCATCAATAATCGCGCCGGGGCAGGGGGTACGACCGCTGCCGCGCAGGTCGCCAAGGCAGACCCCGACGGCTACACGCTGCTCCTCAATACGATCGCGACCCATGGCATCGGCCCGCATATCTATGCGAATCTGGGCTACGACCCGGTGAAGGATTTCGCGCCGGTCATTCTCATCGCGAAATTGCCGCTGATCATGGCGGTCAACGCGGAGGTCCCGGCCAAGACCGTCGCGGACGTGATCGCGCTCGCGAAGGCGAAGCCCGGCCAACTGACCTTCTCGTCCTCGGGCAGCGGTGGCGCGCCGCATCTGGCGGGCGAGATGTTCAAGCACCAGACCGGCACCGATGTGCAGCACATCCCCTATCGGGGCAGCGGGCCGGCCGTGATCGACCTGATCGGCGGACGCATCACGATGATGTTCGACGCCACGCCCTCGCTGCTGCCCTACATCCAGGATGGAAAGCTGCGCCCCATCGCGGCCGCAAGCCCGCAGCGGCATCGGCTGCTCCCGGATGTCCCCTCATTCGCGGAGCTCGGCTATCCCGGAATCGATATCGCGCTTTGGTATGGGGTTGCGGCGCCCGGCGGAACGCCTGCGCCCATCGTTCAGCGGCTGAATGCAGAGCTCGCCAAGATCGTCCGGATGCCCGACATCGCCAGGAACTTGAGCGAGCAGGGCGCGGACCTGCAGGGCGGCAGCGTGGAAGATTTCGTGACGTTCATCCACGACGAAATGGCGCGCTGGGGCGTAGTGGTGAAGCAGGCGAACATCAAGGCGGACTGACGTGGAGGCGATCTGATGGATTTCACCGGCAAGGTTGCGTTGGTCACCGGCGGCGGCAACGGGATCGGCCGCGCCACATCCGCGGCGTTCGCGCGCCACGGTGCGAAGGTGGTCGTGGTGGACCGAGACGCCGCGGGTGCGCAAGCAACCGCCGGCATCATCCGGCAGAACGGCGGGGAAGCCATTGCGGTGACGGCCGACGTCACCAAGATCGACGACGTAAAGGCCTACGTGCGGACGGCGGTCGAGACATTCGGCCGGATCGACTGCTTTTTCAACAACGCCGGCATCGAAGGTAAAGTCGCCGCAACCGCCGAGCACGACGAGGCGGCGTTCGACGCTGTAATCGGCGTGAACCTGAAGGGCGTTTTCCTTGGGCTTCGCCACGTGTTGCCGCAGATGATCCGTCAGGGGAGCGGCGCGGTGGTCAACACCGCATCCGTCGCCGGACTGGTGGGGACGCCGGGCATGCCGGCCTACGTCGCGTCGAAGCATGCCGTGATCGGGCTCACCAAGGTGGCGGCGGGCGAAGTCGCGCGCCAGGGAATTCGGGTGAACGCCGTGTGCCCGGGGCCGGTCGACACGCGCATGATCCATGCGCTCGAGGAACAGCTCGCGCCCGGCAATGCGGCCTCGGTTGCCGAGCGTTACCGGGCGGCGATCCCGAGCGGGCGCTACACGACCGTCGAAGAGATCGCCAGCATGGTGCTGTTCCTGTGCTCCGACCTCGCCTCCAACACGACAGGCGGACAGTTCGTCGTCGACGGTGGACGTACCGCGACGGGTGGTTCGGTGACCAATCTGGTGGGGCGGTGAGCCCGACCAACTACAAGAAGCCGATCGAGAGCCACGGGAAGGCCGCTACGACGATCGTGCCGATCAAAAGCGCCCCGAGATAAGGCCATACGCGCGAAATTGCCTCGTCAGGATCGACATTCCCGATCGCGCAGGCCGTGAAAAACCCGACCCCGAACGGCGGCGCGAACAGGCCGATGCCCATCGCGAGGATCACGACCATCGAATAGTGCACCTCATGAATGCCAAGCTGGCGTGCGATCGGAAACAGCAGGGGCGCCAGCAATACCAGCGCGGGCACGCCTTCGAGCACGCTGCCCAGAATGACAAACACCACGATGCTCAGCGCCATGAAGCCGGCGGCTCCGCCCGGCACCTGCGACATGACGGCGGTAAGCTCGCGCGAGAAGCCGGATTGCGTCAGAGCCCACGCCATCGCGGTTGCGGTGCCGACGATGAACAGGATCGAGCCAGACAGCGCGGCGGTATCGACCAGCATCGGCCATACGCGGCGCCAGTCGAACTGCCGATAGATGAAGAGGCCGGCCACGATCGTGTAGGCGATGCCGATGGTCGAGACTTCTACCGCCGTTGCGACACCTTCGACGACGGCGGCGCGGATCAGGAACGGCAGGATCAGCGCTGGGATCGCGATCACGAACGCGCGTGCGATCTCGGCTCCGGTTGCGCGCTTGCGCACGACGAGATCGTCGTCGCCCGAGCGGAACCAGGCGACGGCCGCGAGCGCCAGCGCGAGAACTGCCGCCGGGAGAAGTCCGCCGGTGAACAGCGCCGCAATCGACACGCTCGCGACCGAGCCAATCACGATCAGCACCACGCTCGGCGGGATTGTCTCGGCCATCGCACCCGACGCGGCGAGAAGCGAAACGAGCTCACCCGGTTTCATTCCGCGTGCCTTCATTTCGGGAAACAGCACCGGCGCAACCGCGGCCATGTCGGCCGCCTTGGCTCCTGAAATTCCTGACACGAGATACATCGCGCCGAGGAGCACATAGGAAAGCCCACCGCGAACGTGCCCGAGCAACGATGCCAGAAACGCCACCATGGCGCGCGCCATGCCTGTCATGTCGATCAGAATGCCGAGGAAGACGAACAGGGGAATCGACAACAGAAGCAAATGCGACATTCCCTCGTCCATGCGGCTGACGACCACGGTCAGCGGCGCGCGCGTCGCGAGTGCCACATACCCGATGGTCGCAATGCCGAACGCGAATGCGATGGGGACGCCGGCAGCAACCAGGATCGCAACCCCGAGAACGAAGAAGATTGCGAGATTGTAGAGGCCGAGGCCCATGAACAGAGGACGGGCGAGCCAGAACGCGAGCAACAGGATAATCGCCAGCGCGACACCTAGGGCGAGAAAGCGTCCACTGGGAGCCGTCAGCGCGAGACGCAGGAATGCAAATACGGCGATGAGAATCGCGCCGACCGCGACCGCCGAGGCACGCCAGGAGTTGCTGATATCCAGCCCCGGTGTGCGGACGATCGCCTCATCAATGGAATACTCAATCGCCGGATAGATAATGAGAAGAACGAAGGCGGCGATCACCAGAAGTACCGCGACCTCGATCCGCTGCCGCAGGACCGGATGTGCGCGGCTGATGAACGTTGTCAGCCGCATGTGAGCGTTGCGGCGCATGGCAAGCACCGCGCCAAGCACCGAGAGCCACACGAACAGCGTGGAGGCAAGTTCATCCGCCCAGATGAGAGGCCGGTGAAAGGAATAGCGTGCGATCACGCCGACAAACAGCAACCCAACTTCGAACAGCAGAATCACAGCCGCGACGAGCGCGACGACCAGGCCCAACGTCTGCTCGGTTCTGCCGATCCAAAACGCCGGCCCGGCCTGCGGTGGTCCCGCAAGCGGCGCCGCGTGGTGGTTAGCTGCGTGTGACACGAAAGGAAGTTCGCGTCAGGATACGGTCCCGCTGTAGCGCTCCAGCGTCTTCCACGCTTCCTCGCCGAATTTGCCACGCCATTCGGCATAGAAGCCGGCGCTCTTCAGGGTTTCCTGGAAGGGCTTCTTGTTCACGGTATTGAAGGTGAGGCCCTTTTCCTTCAGTTGCGTTTCGAGCGTCGCGTTCAGCTTCGCCATGTCCTCGCGCTGCTTCACGGCGCCTTCGTTAAGCAAGCGAACCACTGTTGCGCGCAGGTCCTGCGGAAGCTGATCGAAGGTGCGCTTGTTTGCCACCATCCAGAAGCCTTCCCACATATGGCCGGTCAGCGAGCAATACTTTTGGACTTCGTAGAATTTAGCGGCGTCGATCAGTGCGAGCGGATTTTCCTGGCCATCCACGACCTTTGTCTGCAGCGCCGTATAGACCTCCACGAAATTGATCGCGGTCGGCGAGGTGCCGAGGGCTCGGAACATCGAGGTGAAGAGCGGGCTGACCGGAACGCGCAGCTTGAGTCCCTTAAGATCGTTCGGTTCGTTGATCGGCTTGTTCGACGTCGTGATCTGCCGGAAGCCGTTGTCCCACATCCTGTCGAACGCCACGAGCCCCAGGGTCGCAACCTGCTGGCGGATGTGGGCGCCAAGATCGCCGTCGACCGCGGCCCACACGCCGTCGAAATTCGGGAATGCAAACGCGATGCTGGGGATCGCGGACACAGGAATCAGGTTGGCGAGCGGCGAGCCGACCGTGAAAATGTCGAGCGCGCCGGATCGTACCTGACTGAGCATGTCGGTCGAGCCGCCGAGCTGGCTGTTTGGGAAGATCTGGATGTCGACGCGGCTGTTGGTCGCCGCGCGAATGGCATCGCAGGCTTCCGCCGCGCGCTTGTTGATGGGGTGCGCGGCCGGCAGGTCGTTGCCGTATTTCAAATTGAATTCTGCTGCTTGCGCGCCGCGACTGGTGAGACCCACGCCCGCGAGAGCGGCCGTGCCAGCCAAAATTGCGCGCCTGGAGAGCTTCCCCATGACGTCGTCCTCCCCGATTTTGCTGCACTTCTTGCTTTGTCTGCGACGTTAGTTGGCGCCGATCGTAGCCGCAAGCGGCACGCTATTGCTGGATTGCCGCAGCGAGCTTCTCGGCAATCATGATGGTCGGAATGTTGGTGTTGGCGCGCGGTATCTTGGGCATCACCGATGCGTCAGCCACACGCAGGCCCTCGATGCGGCGAACGCGGCCAGCGGGATCGACGACGGCGTTTGGATCGTCCGCCGCGCCCATCCGGCACGTGCAGCTCACATGAAATGTGCCGGCGATATTGGCACGGACATGCTCGGAAAGAGCTTCATCGTCGCTCACCAGTTCTTCAAGTGGCGCGGCATCACCGGTCAGCTGTGCAAGGCCGAAATCGCCGATCGTGGGACTGAGGTCAAGCAACCGCGCGATGATCGCGGACCTCCAGGCGTTCGCGGCAGTTTTCTGATTGAGGCGGCGCAGCCGATCGGTGAAACGGACAGGGAAGGGGCGTCCGATCAAATGCCGGACGGCATCGGACGCAAGCAGCTCCACGACAAACCGAAAGCCATATTTCATCCGCGCGAGATCGCGGTCGTCGTCGACAAAGTTGAATTCGATCAGCGGATATTGCTGCGGGTCGTTCGACACGAGGGTCACCTGACCGCGTGAGAAAGGCTTCCACAACACGGGCCCCAAGTTCGCAATCTGCGCGCCGAGCGCGCTCCAGGACGATTTGCTTTGCAGATTGATAACGAGATCGGTCTTCGGGCAACCGGGAAGGCCGGAAGACAGGCGAAAGCAGGAGAATTGCAATGTCCGCGGCACTTCGGCCTGACGCGCATGCGGCCGCAGATGTGCGCCGACGAACAGCACCGGGTGGTTCTGCAAGTTCTGTCCGACCCCCGGCAAATCGGCGCGCACCTCGATTCCGAGCGCGCGCAAACTCGCCGCAGATCCGACGCCGGAGCGCATCAATATCGCAGGCGACTGGATGCCGCCTCCGCACAGGATGATTTCGCGTGCGCGGAATTCGCGTGGTGTGCCCGCAACCGTCGCCCTGACTCCTACGGCGCGCTTGCCCTCGAAAACGATCTCCAAAACTGCCGCTTGCGGGAGGACCGTCAGATTCTCCCGCCGCCGTGTCGCCGCGTCGAGATAACAGATTGCCGCCGAGGCGCGGCTCGACGGCGAGTTGCTCATCGGCAGCGCGCAGTAGCCGTCGCGATCGTCACCATTCATGTCCGCGACGAAGGGGATCTGGCGGTCTTCGGCGAATTGCCGGGCAGCACGTGCGAGCGGCGTCCATTGCTCGTAAGGTGTGCGACGAATCGGTGTCGGTCCATCGCGTCCATGTAACTCGTCGACAAAATCGAAATCTCTTTCGAGCTTACGAAAGTAAGGCAGCACGTCCTTCCAGGCCCAGCCGCGCGCGCCGAGGGCGTCCCATTCGTCGTAGTCGTCCGGAATGCCGCGTAGGGCGACCATGCCCATCACGGACGAGCCGCCGCCGATGATATGACCCTGGTCGTATCCCGTAAGCGGGGAATTGTGCCGGTTGCGCCAGTGCGCCTTTAGCCCCGGCCACATGTAGGATTTGTTGTAGTATGAGGACGGGTAGGTATCGAGAATATCAGCCGGTTCGTGCCCGGGCGGCGCGTCGGCTCCGGCTTCCAGTAACAGAACCGAGTTACCTGACCGTGCGGACAGCCGATTGGCCATCACGCAGCCCGCTGAGCCGCCGCCGACGATAACGTAGTCGTAGCTTCGATCCCTGGGCATTTGCACTCATTCGCCGCTGCTGGCACTTTGTTGGTAACAGAAAAAGGTGAGGCGGGGGGGGGACATGCAGCGCAGCGAGCATCGCATTCTGACGACGCATGCGGGGAGTCTGCCGCGGCCGGCGGCACTCACGCGGCTGTATGCGCGGCGCGCCACGGGCGAAGCGGTGGATTCACAGGAGATCGAGGCACAAGCGCGCGACGCAACGCGCGCGATCGTCCGAAAGCAGATCGAGACAGGCCTCGACGTGATCGACGATGGTGAACAGTCACGCGAATCCTTCGTGCTTTACATGCGACATCGCCTGACCGGCCTCGGTGGCACGGGCGCGCGGCCGATGCATGCCGATCTCGACGCCTATCCCGAATACAAGAGCGCATTCCAGCAGCGGGTAACTTCACCCGACAAGGTTTCCAATCGCGCGAACCTGCCGAAAGCCGTTGGCGAGGTGACCTATGCCAATCCTGGGCTTATCGAAGCCGAATGCGCTGATTTTCGTGCGGCCCTTGTGGGTCAGGACGGACGATACGCGGAAGCATTTCTGACGGCGCCTTCGCCGGGCATCATCGCGTCGATCGTGCAGAACGAGCACTACGACACATTTGAGCGCTATGTTGATGCGCTGGCCGTCGCCTTGCAGGCGGAATACGAGGCGATCGTGCGCAATGGCTTTCTGCTGCAACTCGATTGCCCGGACCTCGCGCTCGAGCGCCATACGTCCTACCGCGACCGCCCCCTCGCGGAGTTCATCGCCTTCGTGGAGCTCGTCGTCGCGGCGATCAACAAGGCCTTGAGCAATATTCCGCGCGAAAAGGTGCGGCTCCACGTGTGTTGGGGCAACTACGAAGGGCCCCACGATCACGATGTGGCACTACGCGACATCCTGCCGGCAATCCTTCAGGCAAAAGCAGGCGCGATCTTCCTGCCATTCGCCAATCCACGCCACGCGCATGAGTTTCGCGTGCTGGAATCCATTCCGCTTGCCGAGGACCAACTGCTGATCGCCGGTGTGATCGACACGTTGACGAATTTTGTCGAGCATCCGGAAGTCGTTGCTGACCGGATTGAACGGATTGCCGGTGCGATCGGCGATCCGAGCCGGCTGCTGGCGGGGACTGATTGCGGGTTCGACACCTCCGCCGGAATGGGGCGCGTGACGGAGGATGTCGTTTGGGCGAAGCTGCGCGCGCTACGCGAAGGTGCTGAACTGGCATCGAGACGATTGTTTGGGAAAAAGATATTCTAGACAGCCAGACGCAGCTCGATAGGGGGAACCTCTGCGGGACAGGAAATATTCCAGACGCGACGTCCTGAAGGCATCGACGGCGCTGCTGGCCGTCTTCGCCGAGCCAGTCAGGCCCGCAGCGCCAGCTTCAACCGCGGTCAACTCCGTCCTGATCGAAGCGGCGCGCAAAGAGGGCAAGCTCGCTCTCTACTCGGCGCTCGACCTCACTCTCTCCGAGAAGCTCGGCAAGGCGTTCGAGGCGACGTATCCCGGCATTCCGGTGCGGGTCGAGCGGTCGGGCGCTGAGCGCATCTTCCAACGCATTGGCCAGGAACAGGCAAGCCGCATCCATGCGGTCGATGTCGCTCTCAGCACCGATGCGGCACATTTCGTCGCCTGGAAGCGCAACGGCTCGCTCGCGCCCTATGTGCCGGAAGACGTAGCGCGGTATTTTCCGACGGACACCATTGATGCTGACGGCATGTACGCGAACCTATGCGCCTCTCTCAGTAGCATCGGCTACAACACCAACCTTGTCAGGAGCGAGGACGCCCCCCGGAGTTTCGCCGACTTGCTCGATCCAAAATGGAGGGGCAAGCTCGTCAAGGCTCACCCCGCCTATAGCGGTACGATCCTTACTGCGACGTTCGCGATGGCACGCGAACTCGGCTGGTCCTATTTCGAAAAGCTCGCCCGGCAGAAGGTCATGCAGGTGCAGTCCGCCAGCGACCCGCCGAAGAAGCTTGCACTCAGCGAACGCGCCGTGCAGGCCGATGGCGCCGATGCGATCCTGTTGCAGCTCAAGGAGCAGGGTCAGCCGGTCGAGCTTGTATATGCAAGCGAGGGCACACCGCTGATCACGACACCGGGCGGCGTTTTTCGCACCGCGCCCAATCCCAATGCGGCGCGTCTGTTCCAGAGCTTCCTGTGCAGCGTCGAGGGGCAGCGGGTCTTCGCCGAGGGCAACCGGCATCCGTTCCATGCCCTGGTAAAGGTCAAACCCGGGCGCACGCCACTTTCAGCGGTTAAGCTCATGAAGAGCGATCCGGTAACGGTCGAGGCGCAAAGCGAGGAGATCAAGGCCCGTTATACAAAGCTTTTCGGTGTCTGACGCTCGACGCGACCGCCGCAATGTCAGCATGGAGTGAGGGGCGTGGCACAAAGCAAAAGAATCGGCATCATCCATGACAGCGGAGACGAACCGCCGTCTTTTGAAGCACGCATTCAACCGAGTCCTGCTGATATTCAGGTGGCTCTGACCCGCAACGTGCCCAAAGCACCCGATGCGGTAGTCGTGAAGATAATGAGAAAGGGTCACGAGCTACTCGCGATTCGCCACGTGCTGTCCGAGGAGCCTACGACAATTTCCGCAGCTGCGGCGCTTCAGCGTGACTCTCCTTCAGCCAAGGTCCCGTTTCAGGGGTACCTGGACATTCAAGTCATCGGCTGTCATCAGCTGGATTTGACGCTGTACGGAAGGGATGTCATGTACCTGACGACCGCTGGGTGACCGTTGAACTCGACCGATTCACACCCTATTTTCGATCGGCGCAGCAGAGGACCGTGCTGAGCGTGACAAATGTCGACTTGCGAGCCGCCGGATGCGCTCGGATGCAAGTGCCTAATGGTCATCAAGGCTGGCACCCGCGCGATTGATCCGCCTCATGCCTGCCGCGCGGCATGCCGGCTCAAATCGGTGCATGACTTTTCGGTCATTCATGCCTGGTCGCCACGCTCATCGACGGGATCGCAATGCTGATTAGCAAGCTTTCGAGCGATGTTCAGTCGTGCTTTGATGCCGCCGGCTATCCTCGGGCGGCAGCGCTGGTGACATCTTCCCGTCGACCAGAGTTTGGTCAGTTCCAGACCAATTCCGCGATGGCGATCGCAAAATTGTACGGCCAACCGCCTCGAAAGATCGCGGAGGCAGTGAGCCGAAAGCTCGCCGAACTCGGATACCTGCGAGATATCGCCATCGAAGGACCAGGATTCATAAATTTTTCCGTGACAGACGGTTATCTGCGCGAACAATTTCGCGGTCAACTGTCAGATTCGCGTCACGGCGTTCCCGCTCCGACGTTTGGTTCAACGAAAACGGTGGTCCTCGACTATGGTGGTCCCAATGTCGCGAAGGCGATGCATGTCGGACATCTTCGCTCCGCGATCATCGGCGATACGCTGCGTCGTATTTCAACGTTTCTGGGCAACAAGACCATAGCCGACGTGCACCTCGGCGACTGGGGATTGCCGATGGGAATGGTGTTGTCGGAAATACGCCGCCGCTATCCGGATTTGCCGCATTTCACGGGGCCCGCCAATGTCGATCAATCGGTTCCTGTGGGCCTTACAATCGACGAGCTGAACGAGCTTTATCCAGCCGCGGCCGCGCGATGTAGCTCCGACGAAGCCTCACTGCTTGAAGCGCGGCGCCTGACCAAGCGGCTTCAAAATGGGGATCCTGGCCTGCGCAGCCTCTGGCAATACATTGTTGATATTTCAGTGGCCTCCGCCCGGCAGGAGTTCGCGAGGCTGAACGTGGAGTTCGATTTATGGCGCGGCGAAAGTCACGTACATCGTCGCCTCGAAAAATTGATCTCTGAGGTGGAGGCGAGCGGACTGGCGGAACGAGATCTGGGCGCCTTGGTGATCCATTTGGGTCGGCCTGAGGATGACCATGAAATTCCACCCTTGATCATCGAGAAGTCAGACGGTGCCGTAATGTACGCAGGCACCGATCTTGCGACCATCGCCGAACGTGTGGCGGAGCTTCATCCAGACCTGATCCTATACGTGGTCGATCAACGCCAACGGGTGCACTTTGAGCAGGTCTTTCGCGCTGCCGAGAAGCTCAACCTGATCCACGACGGCAGACCGGCCTGCGAGCATATCGGATTCGGTACGGTCAACGGGCCCGATGGCAAGCCGCTCAAAACCCGTGCTGGCGGAGTGCTCAAACTCAGCGATCTTATCAATCAGGCGACCGACGCCGCCAGGGCGAGGCTTCATGAGGTCGGATTCTCGGCGCGAGGAGGCGAGGAGTTCGAGGTGGCTGCGCGACAAATCGGCGTCGCTACGATAAGGTTTGCCGATCTCGCGAATAATAGGACTTCAGACTACATTTTCAATTTGGAGAAGTTTTCGGCCGCAGAGGGCCGTACCGGCCCATACCTGTGCTATTCGGCAGTCCGCGCCCGTGCAATCCAGGACAAGGCTGATCGCAGGGATATGTCGCTGGAGGTGCCCGTCGCGCCATCTTCGGATGTCGAGCGCAACCTGATCGTGCTGTTGTTGAGCTTTGGGGACGCCGTTCTCAACTCATTTAACAAGCGCCTTCCAAGTATTCTATGCGAGCATCTGTTCGATGTCGCCCAGGCCTTCAATACGTTCTATCATCAAATTCGGGTATTGAACGAGCCCGACGCTGACCGCAGACAGTCGCTGCTCGCAATAATATCGGGCGTGGACCGACAAATAAGGCTTGGTCTATCGTTGCTGGGTATCGACGCCCCGCAAAAAATGTGAGTGCTTGTCGGGCGCGCAAATGACGCGTCCCGCGTTAACTTCGTCCGCGCGACCGTCGGCGATGACAGATGATAAAGGAAGCAAGATTTCTATGGTCTTGTGGCCCCCTATCGCGACACCTTACGGATGCATCGGGTGCTGTCACGAATTTGATACTCAGAGTACGATGGCGGCTGGTTGATGCTGCTGTCGGGATCGCCCATGTTCGATATTGGGAGTTTTTTCCGCCAAAAACCGGCACTTGTGGCGCAAGATTGTCACGGCGGTAGTTGAAGACGGCTGTTATTTCGCCGGCCGGCAAGTTCGGCGTGCCGAAGGGGAGGATCACAATGCCCGTGCCGTCTTGGGCGCGCACCACGCGAACCGACATGGCGGTGTAGGCCGAGTCGGGGCGGAAACGGCGCTGATGCAATATTTCGCCGGCTGCATCACGCAGCCTCAGGTCGACGCCTTCGCTCGGGAAGGCCGGGCGGAACCCCGCCACCAGTTGACCTTTCCACCGCGCATCCTCTCCCGCCGGGCTCGCATATCCGGCCGGCTCGGGCGAGCCGGCAACGCGGAAACGGCGACCCGAGGTCCGCAAACCTTCGGCGCCGAACACGTACCAGGGCTCCCACGACGGCACGGCGTGGGTGATCGAGAACGGCCAGACATCGAGGGCGGCGCCGTGATCTCCGAACGCGCCAACGTTGCCCGTGCCGAGTCCGGCATCGGCGGCGTCGAACAGGAGGACTTCGTCGACCGTTGCATGTCAGCACCTGCATTGCGCCGGACGCCGCGTCCACGGCTTGGGCCAACTCCCACATGTTGCTGGACTGCTCGAAGCTGCTGGCGCGGCCATGGATAACAATCCACGTTTCCTTGCTTGGGCGTTTTCCGCGCCAATTTTATAGAAGCAAGAAAAACCCTTCATGCAAGAGTGAGTTGCTCAGCCAAAATGGCCCATTTGGCACTGCCGTAGACAGGTGCTGGTATGGTTTACCATAACCTACTGCGTTTGCTTTGGGAGGCTCCGAGTCGCCAGGCTTATAGCCCGTGTAGCACCTCGTAAGTCCTATTGAATTTTAAAAGAAATCCGGGATGTGCGATGACCAAACGGTAACAACTGCACAGCACACTCTCGCATTACCGACCTCAAGGGGCTGAGTTATGCGACTCCGGTTCTTCGCCGATCAAAGCGGCGGTGTTGCTCCCATCTTCGCGCTTGGACTTGTTCCGATGATCGGTCTGGCGGGCGCGGCGATAGATTACTCGCGCGCCAGTGCGGCACGCACCGCGATGCAGGCGACGCTCGACGCGACCACCCTGATGATCGCCAAGGACGCGCAGATCATTCAAGCCAGCCAGGTCAACGCCGTGGCAACCAGCTATTTCAATGCATCGTTCAGCCGGCCGGATGTGCAGAGCCTGCAGGTCACCGCTACCATCGGCAGCGGATCAAGCGGCACTGTGATCACAACTTCGGCCACCGGCGCAGTGTCCACCACCTTCATGAAGGTGCTCGGACGCAGTTCGATGGATGTCGCCGCACACGCAACCGCCGTTAATGCAAGCGACGGTCTCGGCTGTGTGCTGTCGCTCAATCCATCCGCGAGCGGCGCCGCCACGGCGCAGGGCAGCACGACTGTCAAACTCGACGGATGCAGCCTCTATGACAACTCCGGCAACGACACCGCACTGACCGTTGGCGGTTCTGCGAGCGTGCAAGCAGACTTCGTCGGCGTTGTCGGCGGCATTGGCTCCAGCACCGGCATCACGGCGATCAACGGCGTCCGCACGCGTATTTCGCCCGTCGCGGACCCGTATGCAGATGTCGTGGTGCCCAGCTATAGCGGATGCGATCAGCGCAATTACACCGCCAAGAACACAGTCACGATCAACCCAAGTGTCTACTGCGGCGGGATCGGCGTCAATGCCAATGCCGTACTGACGCTCAATCCGGGTCTCTATGTTCTCGATGGCGGCGGCTTGACGGTAAACGGTGGCGCAACGGTGAATGGGAGCGGCGTGACGCTGGTGTTCACGTCGAGCACCGGGCGCGATTGGGCCAGCGTTACCATCAACGGCAACGCCAACGTCAACCTCACTCCGATGACCTATGGGCCGACTCGCGGCATTGTCGTGTTCGCGGACCGCAACACACCGCAGGGCACGTCCTTCAAATTCAACGGCGGGTCGAACCAATACTTTGCCGGTGCAATCTATGCACCGACCGGTGCGATCAGCTTCGCGGGCGGCGCCGACACCGGCACGAGTTGCACCCAGGTAATCGGCGACACGGTCACGTTTGTCGGCAACTCGAACCTCGCCATCGACTGTAGCCGCTACAACACACGGCCGTTCAGCAGCAAGACCATGCGGCTCGCGTCCTGATCGGTGTGCGGTCACTCACCGGCCAGCAGAGCATCGAAATCGCCGATACGCGTTTCGCGAAACGGCTAGGAGTTGCCCGCCCGACCGTGAGGTCGAGACCGCATTGTGCGATAGATCAGAGTGGACAGCGCCACAGGTGGTTGCTGATTTCTTACCAAAACCGATTAGCCGTCCCCGATCCAAGCAAAGGCGCGCGCACCACGTCGTAGTGATAAGCGCCAAACAGTTTGCTAAGAAAGCCTCCATCGCGCCGATCGGTTGGCAAAAGGTGAAAAAGACCACTTCCGGTGTCAAAGGACCAGTGGAGTCGAAAGGGGCGGTACCAAAACCCGGCGCCCTACCTTCAGATCGGCTTTCAATCGAGGATGCGCGGTTTGATCAGGCTGCTCAAATGACCAGGCCACCTACTAGGGCGCCCTCCGCCTCCTGTCGGCGGTCACGTCCGCTTTTGTCGGAACCTCGGTCAACAGTTGAAGGCGCTACCCTTATCGGGCTCGCGTATCTGCCCCGGCGGACAGAAGAGCAATCCGATCGCATCCCTACCAAGCTCCACCGCTGCCGCCCGGCGCGCTTGGTCACACTTCGCTCGGCCCTTTATTCATCAACATTTTCTTTCTTCCCGAATTACCACGTGGTCAGGGACTTGGCAGCGAGATCTTCAACAGCTCGTTAATTGACGAGGCCCGCCAACTAGGGCGGCCTCGCAGTCGCGCTCAGACAGTGTTTGCGGAGCTACTTGATCGCGGTGGTGATGTTGGTGAAGGTGTCGCTCAGCTTGGTGCCGAGGCCCTGCACGACCGTGATGATTGCGACCGAGATGCCAGCGGCGATCAGACCGTATTCGATGGCCGTGGCGCCCTCTTCGTCGCGAAGGAAGCGTTGAAGCAAAGTGCGCATTGTGTGCCCTCTGTAGCCCGATGTTCCACGAGGGATAGATATACAACCTTCAAATTAGGATCGGCTGAAGGAATTTTCTAAAATTTGAGCAAAAGGGACCACTCCCAAATTCAAAAGGGGCATAGCGCGTAAGCGTCAGCTCTGGGCGTTGCGTCCTTTACGCGGGCGCGGACGTTCATTAAAAGGCGGTCCTTATGCTCGCTCGAACGGAATGTTGGTGCGCAGCTGCTGCGGCCGCAAAGCCGTACTCGCCGTCGATGGTGACGCCTCCATTCATTCGCGCCTTCATTCCGAGGCCTACGCTGACGGAATCGCGCCGACTTAGATCCTGCGTCAGCACATATGACGGAGCCGCTCCATCCGCGAAGGACAGCCGCTGGATGAAATCGCCGCTTATCGACCGCCTGTATTCGAGCCGCGCTGTCGGCGTGAGCATGCCCCAGTTCATGAAAACGTCGTAGCTTCCACGCATCCCGGCGATGACGGAGGCCGAAGAGTCCGAAGCATCCCCATAGGCGAGAGCCAGGTTCTGCGATCCGACCTGTTCGCTGTAGTTCTTGAGAGTCGCATTATTGAACTCAGCGCGCAGGTAAGGGACGAGTCTGAATGCTCCGGATTTCAGTTCGGTGCTGACCGCGAGCGAGCCGAACCAGCTCGCGCCGGCGCGATTGCCGGCCGCGAGGCCGTAGCTGTCGGAGATGAATCGAACGTTGTGGAATCTCAGCTGACTATATCCCATCGCTCCGTCGATGAACCACGCCGGCAGAAGGCGATAGCTGCCGTAAATAACGAGACCGAGGTTCGCTGCATCGCTTGTTGTCCGGCCTGGGTCGATGCTGGTGCGATCGGTGCCGTAACTCACCGCACCTCCGATCACGAGATCATCCGTAAATCGACCGTCGGCGCCGACAGTCAATGTCCCGCCCGAGAATCGCGTGTCACCGCCTGCCACGCCGCTCGCGCCGAACCGGACGGTGCCGGAAACCCAGGTCGTGAGGGCGACTTGCCCCCGTTTAGCTTCGGCACACGGCGAACTGAGGTGAGCGCCTTGTCGCGAACTGAGTTCGGGTGAATCGCCGGACGGGATCATTCCTCTAAGGATGGCGGGCTCACCCAGGTTTGCGGTCGGCGGAGCGCTCGCTGGAAATGCCTCAATGCCGACCATAAGCTGGCACGGCGAACGATCATGGAGCGATTCCATTCTGCGACCGACGCTGGCCAATTGCCCTCCCGAAAAGCGGCGGATCGCAGCCGGCTGTGCGGCAACAAGACCGCGGACGTTCGGGTCCCGCGTGGGATCGCTGCGGGGCATTGTGACAGCAAAAGTGAATGCGCGTGCGCCCGTTCGGCCGCTTCTGTCGGTCGCCAGCACCGTGAAGCTGAACGAACCCGCTGCGCTTGGCGTACCGCTGATCGCGCCGCTGGAGCTGTTGAGCGCAAGGCCGGCCGGCAGCGCCCCGGCCGAGACGGTGAAGCT
>JAXDOA010000607.1:0-13395 GCA_034669125.1 Hyphomicrobiales bacterium | reverse complement strand
CGCCTCCAGAGGGCTTCAATTTCCTTGTCGGGAACAAACTCACCACGGCGGGCCTGCGTCAACCCTTCAAGAATAGCGGCCCGCGTCTCATCGTCGATCGGATCGATCACACGATCATCGCGCGTCGTCGATTTCATGCGGTCCTCCTAGCACGACCTATTCACTTTGGCACCAGCCACCCGCGATAGCGCACGATCAGCCCCGCGAGCGGGTGCGCGATCTCGACATGAAAATGAAAGCGGCCGTTCTCGGCGTATTCGTATGAATCCCCGCGCGGCGCGAGCGTCACGGGAAGCGGGATTCCGAACACGCTCCAGCGCCGAACGATCAGCCGCAGCTTTCCCTCGTCCAGCACCAACGCCATGCCGGCATTGACCGGCCCGAAGCGTTCGCACACGAGCCACTCGAAACGCCCGCGCCCTTGTTCCTGCGTACTGTGAAACGACCGCCCCGCGAAGGTGCGCGTCCAGCGCTCGCGCCCGCGCTCCGACCGAAACGCGACACGCACCGGCACATTCTCGCCCGCGTGCGGAAATCCGATCACCGCCGCCATGAGCCGCGCGAGCAACCCTTTGCCGCGCGTGACGGTCGCTATTCCTTCGGCAGCCATCTCGCCGTTCAGGTCGTGCATCGCGTGCAGTGGCGCGGGAAGCGCGTCATACGCATCGCCGAGCAGTCGGCGATAGAGCGGCAATGTGCCGGTCGTGGACGTGACTTCGCGCGAACCGGTGTGGATCGTTCGTCTGGCGAACAGCTTTTCGTAGTCGTCCAGTTCGAGGTCGTTCGTCGCAGCCCGCGCACCGGCAGGCGGCGGCTTGCCGTCGAGACATTTGCGAACGAGCGCCGCGCAAGCCATCGAGGGGATCAGCGGGCCGTCGTCGCCTTCGGCCAGCAGGTGCCACGAGCGCTCGATGCGCGCGCCCGCTTTGTCCGCACCCGTGATCGCAACGAACATGCCGCCGCGATGCTCGCCCCAGCGCAGCACATTGATGGCGCGATACATCAGGCTTGCGAGCGGCGACAGCGAAGGGACCAGTTTCAGCCGCACCGCGAACGCGCAGACATTCAACACCCGATGCAAGATCTCCGGCACCGGACCGGCACCCATCCAGATCGAACGCAAGCCGGGCCGCAGCTCCGGCAGCAGCGGCAGGTCCGGCACGTCCAGCAGCGAGAACCGGATGTTACCCAACGGCAGGCGACCCGGCGGCGCGACGGTGTAGCGAAGCGACTCGGCGAGCCCGTAGCCCACGGCCGGTTTGCCGTCGCGGATGAGCTTCACCGGCTTGCCCGCATAGCCGGCGATCGCCCGGATGACATTCTGCCCGACCCCCGCATAGGGCGATGGCGCGATGCCGCCGGTGATCTTGTCGACGCGCGACAGGCCCTGGCTGAGCCGGCGCGTGACGGCCGCGGTGAGTACCGGAAAACTCGACACGCCGGAGAGCACGAATACGCCGCGCTCGCGCGCCTGCGCATCGAATTGCGCGACGCCTTTGACGAAATCGGACCCGTCCGCGAGATCGAGATAGCCGATGCCGTGTGCAAGCGCCGCGCGCACGAGCGCGTAAGGATCGGCGTAGCCCTGGAACGGGCCGCTCGCGTCCACGACGATGTCCGGCGCAAGACGGCCAAGCTGCGCGCCGACATCGCCCTCGCGATCGAACGCCGCGGGCGTCAGCGTCGCGCGCGCCGACAGCGCGGCGCAAAATGCTTCCGCCTGGCTCAGAGACCGTCCCGCGATGACGAGCGACACGCGCTCCTCGTCGGCGAGCAGCCGCGCGAGCCGCCCGCCGAATGTGCCGTAGCCGCCGAGGATCAGCACCGTGAGCCGGTCGCTCATGCGATGAACCGGTCCGCGAACTTCGGATCGGGGCGGTAGCAGGTCGCGCGCTTGCCGAACCACTTGAGGCGGTTGCGCGCAATCGTCTCATAGAGCCGGTCGCGCCACGCCAGCGGCAGGATGCGGAAGATCGCCGCGAGCGTCCACGGAAAGCCAAGCCCCGCGGCCATGCGGATCGAGCTTTCCGACTTGAACCACGCGACGCCGTCTTCGATCAGGATGTTGGTCTCGTAGTCCTGCGGATCGAGGCCGTAATGCACGTAGAGCGCATGGCCGAGCGGCGACTGCGCGGAAAGAAGGCGATACGTGCCCTCGCGGTCGTGACGCAGCACGAATGCCGCCCATCCCGAGCACAGCGCGCAATAGCCGTCGAAAATGATGATCGGCTTGTCGTCCGCGAATGGCGGCACGGCCGGGTCGGCGCGGTAACTATAGGGCGGCCGCATATCCTTGATGTCTGCCGCTCCGTCCCAAAACGCAACGGCGCGCACGAAAAACGTGCAAGCCGGCGTAACGATACGAACGGGCCCGGAACGAAGGGCGCCCGAATCGGCTTCCGGCGATTCGCGATGCCGAGACCTTAATGCCGGGCTAAGCGCGGTGCCGCCAGGTTGCTCCAGAACGCGACGGGCGGCGCACAAATGCCCGCCGAATCGGCACTTTGCGTAACGATTGGAACGAGTCTGGAACGAATCGCGCCCGAATCGGTATTCCGCACCGGCGGCTCAACGACTCGGGTCGAAGCCGTTCTGGCGACACAAGATAGGGTAGACTGAAGGCCCTATCGGACGATCGTGCGCCATCCAAAGATTAAAGCCCGGACGGACTCCGTGGCGGCCAAGAGTCAAGCCTCAATCGGTGCGCCGTCCGTGGATTCGCACAGCGGCCGCGCAGAGCCGGTTCGGTGTTAAGCTCCGGCCAAAGACCGAGGGGAGGATCCATGCGCGGCCTGTTTCGCTGTTTCGTCGTGGCGTGCTTTGCGATTGCGGCGAGCGCCGCGGGCGCACAGCCCTATCCGAGCAAGCCGATCACCATTGTGGTGCCGTTCGCGGCCGGCAGCGGCACGGATTCGATCACGCGCATCGTCGCGCAATATCTGTCGGTGGCGCTGAACCAGAGCGTGGTGGTCGAGAACAAGGTCGGCGCGAGCGGCGTGCTCGCCGCCACCTACGTCGCGCGCGCGGCGCCGGACGGCTACACGCTCTTGATGGCGACGAATTCCACGCACTCCGCCAACCCGCATCTGTTCAAGAACCTCGGCTACGATCCCGTGAAGGATTTCGCGCCGGTCGCACGTCTCGGCTCCTATGTGTTCATGCTGGTGGTCGGCAAGGACGTTCCGGTGACGACGCTGCAGGAACTCGTCGCCTACGCGAAAGCCAATCCCGGCAAACTCACCTATGCGAGCGGCAACACGACCGGAATCGTGGCGGGCGAGACTTTCAAGAGCAAAGCCGGTGTCGACATCCTGCACGTGCCCTACAAGAGCACGCCGCCGGCCATCAACGACGTGCTCGGCGGGCGCGTCTCGATGATCGTCATCGACATGGCGCCGGGGCTCGAGCACGTGCGCGCCGGAAATTTCCGCGCGCTCGCCGTCACCACGAAAGAGCGCAGCGCGCTGCTGCCCGACCTGCCCTCGCTCGCCGAAGCCGGCATCCCGGGCTACGACGTCACCTCATACGCGGCACTGTTCGCGCCGGCCGGCACGCCGAAGGAAATCGTCGACAAGCTCAATGCCGAAGTCCGCAAGATCATTGCCGATCCGGAGGCGAAGAAGCGCATCGCGGTGACCGGTTTCGACGCGTTCTCCGGGCCGCCGGAAAGCCTCGCGGCGTTCGTGCAGACCGAACTGGTGAACTGGGGCCGGTTGATCAAGGACGCCGGGATCGAGCAGCAATAGAAGGTCCTCATCCTGAGGAGCGGCCCATAGCGCGTCGCAGACGCGCGTACACGCGCTTATGGGCCGCGTCTCGAAGGATGGCGGCAAGCGCGGAGCAAGCGGCCATCCTTCGAGACGGGCGCTGCGCGCCCTCCTCAGGATGAGGTCGGTGGTTTCTCCCCCGTACCAACCTCCCTCACCCCGAGCGCATCGGCAAGCCGTGCCTGTGCGGAGCCGGGGCGCAGCGGCTTCTGCTGACTCTCGTGCGGCGCCCAACCGGAGAGCCAGACGATCTCGAAGGTGGCGCGAACTTTCCCGTCAGGATCGGCGAAGCGCCGGGCGTAGATGTCCGCCGTGCGCTTGAGCGTCGCGCGCCGCAGTGGCGTGCGGCGGCGCTGGGTGAGCACATTGGTCGCGCCCATGCGGCGCAATTCGCCCATCAGGATGAGCGGCGAGGAATAGCGCACCGTGAGCCGTTCGACGTCGGTCACCGGCAGCGCGAACCCCGCGCGCTGCAACAGCGCGCCCATCTCGCGCACGTCCGCGAACGGCGCCACGCGCGGCGAGACACCGCCCTCGATCTCGGCTTCGGCCGCTGCGAATGACTGGCGCAACTCGGTCAGCGTATCGCCGCCGAGCAGCGCGGCGAGAAAGAGTCCATCGGGCTTGAGCGCGCGGCGGATTTGAATAAGCGCGCCGGGCAGATCGTTGACGAATTGCAGTGCGAGCGCGGACACGACCAGATCGAGCGAGCCCTCGCGAAACGGCAGCGCTTCCTCGTCGGCGACGATATCGCCATCCGGCAAAGGGCTGGCAGCGATCAGCCTGCCGATCGCCGCATTGCCGGCGAGCGCCTCCCGCACCGCATCGGCCGGCGTGCCGAGATCGGCCGCCACATCGAACTGCCGCAGCACCGCGCCGAGCCGCTCGGCAAGATCGGCCGCGACGCGCTCGATCAGGAATGTCTCGGCCCCGAGCGCGCGCGCCCGCTCCCTGCGGCGTCGCAGCAGCGCGCGGTCGAACACGATCGGGTTCGGCGGCATGTTGAGGAGCGTCCTGTTGGCGACTACCGTAGCGCCATGGAAAGCACCGCGACAGTGCAGCCCTCGCGCCTTGCGCGCCTTGCCCAAGGCCTGCGTGCGAGCCTGCGGCTCGGTCTCGACGTGGCGCTGCCGCCGCTTTGTCCGGCCTGCCGCGACCTCGTGGCCGACAACGGGCTCTGCCCGACGTGCTGGAGCAAGCTCGCCTTCATCTCAGCCCCTTACTGCCCGCGGCTCGGCATTCCGTTCGCCTACGATCCGGGCCCCGGCATCTTGTCGATGCAGGCGATCGCCGCCCCTCCCGCCTACAGCCGAGCCCGCGCGGCGGTTCGCTATGACGATGTCGCCGCCAAGCTGGTGCATGCCTTCAAGTACGGCGACCGGCTCGACCTCGCGCCGATGCTCGGCCGCTGGATGGCGCGCGCCGGCCGCGAGCTCACCGATGGCGCCGACGCGCTCGTGCCGGTGCCGCTGCATTGGCGCAGATTGTGGGCGCGCCGGTTCAACCAGTCGGCCGCGCTCGCGGCGGCAATCTCGCGCGAATGCGGCATCCCGGTTGCGCATGGGCCGCTCCGCCGCGTCAAGGCGACCGAGCAGCAGGTCGGACTGTCGCGCGCCGAGCGCGCCACCAACGTGCAGGGCGCCTTCAAGGTCGATGCCGCAGCCAGGGCCGAAGTCGCCGGGCGCCGGCTGATCGTGATCGACGATGTGCTGACCTCCGGCGCGACGTCGGACGCCTGCGCACGCGCGCTGCTGCGTGCGGGCGCCGCCCAGGTCGACGTTCTGGTGTTCGCCCGGGTTGTTGACGCCGCAAAGACGCCCATATAGTCGCTTCCGGCATTAAGGATTCATCAGGCGTCAGATGGCTGAGGTTGTGATCTACACGCGCGATTTCTGCTATTACTCGGATGCCGCACGGGAGCTGCTCACCCGCAAGGGTGTGGCGTTCAAGGACATCAACGCCACCGGCAATCGCGAGCTGCGGCAGGAAATGATCGAGCGCGCACATGGCGGCAGCACGTTCCCGCAGATTTTCATCGGCGAGACCCACGTGGGCGGTTGCGACGAGCTTTACGCGCTCGAAGAAGACGGCAAGCTCGATGCACTCCTTGCTGGTTGAAGGAGACGGGACATGAACGGCGGATCGACGTTCCGCGTCGGCCTCATCCAGATGCGCACGGGGCGCTCGCCTGCCGTGAACATGGACGCCGCCGCCAAACTGATCGGCGAAGCCAAGACCGGCGGCGCGGACTACGTCCAGACACCCGAGATGACCAACATCCTGGAAAGCTCGCGCGAGCGGCTGTTCGCCGCGATCGTTCCGGAAGAACAGGATGCCTCGCTTGCGACCTTCCGCGAACTCGCGCGCGCGCTCGGCATCTTCATCCATGTGGGCTCGCTCGCCATCAAGGCTTCGGCCGACAAGGCGGTGAACCGCTCGTTCCTGATCGACCGGCGCGGCGAGATCGTCGCGCGCTACGACAAGATCCACATGTTCGACGTCGATCTCAAAGGCGGCGAGAGCTATCGCGAGTCGCGCAGCTACCGGCCGGGCGACCTTGCGGTTCTCACCGATCTGCCATGGGGCCGGCTCGGGCTCACCATCTGCTACGATCTGCGTTTTCCGGCGCTCTACCGCGCGCTTGCGGAAGCCGGCGCGACGTTCCTGGCAATCCCCTCGGCGTTCACCCGGCAGACCGGCGAGGCGCACTGGCACGTGCTGATGCGCGCGCGCGCGATCGAGAATGGCTCGTTCGTGTTCGCGGCCGCGCAAGGCGGCGAGCATGAGAGCGGGCGTTCGACCTTCGGTCATTCGCTGGTGGTCGACCCGTGGGGCAAGATCATCGCGGAAGGCGGCACCGAGCCGGGCGTGGTATTCGCCGACATCGATCCGGCGGAAGTCTCCGCCGCGCGCGGCCGCGTTCCGTCGCTGCAGCACGGCCGGCGCTTCGAAATTCTCGAGCCGATGGCGGAGCCGACGCACCTGCACGTGGTTGGAGCCGACGCGTGATTCATTATTCGCTCGTCTGCCACAAGGGCCACGACTTCGAGAGCTGGTTTGCCAGTTCCGCCGCCTACGACAAGCAAGTGAAGCGCGGGCTGATCTCATGCCCGCTATGCGGCTCCGCCAAGGTCGAGAAAGCCATCATGGCGCCGCGCTTGGCTCGCAAGGACAAGAGCACCTCCATCGTCGCTCCGGCCGAGGAGAGCGCGCCAGCGCCTGCGCAAGCGCCGACGCCCGTCGCGATGATCTCGCCGCAGGAGAAGGAATTCCGCGCAAAGCTCAAAGAGCTGCGCGATCACCTCACGGCGAATGCCGACAATGTCGGCAAGAAGTTTCCCGAAGAAGCGCGCAAGATGCACTACGGCGAGATCGAACACCGCTCCATCTTCGGCGAAGCGTCTCCGCAGGACGCCAAGGACTTGCACGAGGAAGGCATCGAGTTTCACCCGCTCCCCGTGCTGCCGGATGAGCGGAATTAGCTAACAGGTCATTCCACGGCCAGCCCAAGGCCGAAATGATCGGGAGAGATCATGACCTCCACCACCCTCTCCTCCTGGCAATTCTGGGCGCTCCTCTCCGCGGTGTTCGCCGCCCTCACGGCGATCTTCGCCAAGGTCGGCGTCGATAATGTCAATCCGGACTTCGCGACCTTCGTCCGCACCATCATCATCCTGCTGTGTCTCGGCGCGATCCTTGCGGCGACCGGACAATTCCAGTCGCCCGGTTCGGTCCCGGCGCGCACTTACGCGTTCCTCGTGCTCTCGGGATTGGCGACCGGCGCTTCGTGGGTCTGTTATTTCCGCGCGCTGAAACTCGGCGACGCCTCGCAGGTCGCGCCGATCGACAAGCTCAGCGTGGTGCTGGTGGCGATCTTCGCGTTCGTGTTTCTCGGCGAGCGTCCGTCGTCGCAAAACTGGCTGGGCATCGCACTGATCGCGGCCGGCGCGGTTCTGATCGCTTACAAACGATAGCGCATGATCCCGAAAAGTGGGAACCGGTTTTCGGACAAGATCATGCGCACGTGAATCAGTGCACCCAGAGCAGCACCACGACGCCGATCACGATCATCGCCATCCCGATACCCTCGCGCGCGCTGGTCGGCTGCTTGAAGATGAACGCCGAGATCGCCTGCGCGAACAGGACTTCGACCAGCGCCAGCGTGCGTACGCTCGCGGCGGTCGCGATCGCGAAGGCGAGGAACCAGAACTGCGATGCAAACGCGCCCATGAAGCCGGCGAACAGCGAGCGGCGCCACTGCGCCGCGATTGCGACTAATACCGGCCGGTCGCGCAGCGCCAGATAGGCGGTCAGCAATGCGGCCTGCAGCACTAGGCCGCAGGCGAGCGTGAAGGTCGCCGCCATCACGAAGCTGCCGGCACTGACATTGAGGATCGCGCCGCGATAGCCGACGGCCGAGACCGCGAACATCGCGCCGGACGCTAGTCCGACGAGGGTGGGCTTGATGCCGCCGGTCATGCCGCCGGGCTTGTACGACATGACGAGAACACCGGCGGTCGCAATCACGATCGCAATCATCATCGGCAGGCTGACCGCATCGCCGAGGAAGATCAGCCCGAAGATCGCGACCTGGATCGGCTCGGTCTTGATGTACGCAACGACGACGACGAATGAACGCCCGCCCATTGCGGCGAGCATCAGCGCGGTCGCGGCGATCTGCGCAAGCGCGCCGACGAGGAGCCAGGGCCAGTAGCTCAGGCTCGGCCGCGGCAGCGCGACGCCGGTGATCAGCGCTACCCCGAGGAGAGAGAGAAGCGCGAAGGGAAAACCGAACAGGAAGCGCACATGCGTCGCGCCGACCGTGCCAAGGCTCGTGGTCAGCTCGCGCTGCATCGCGTTGCGCACGGTCTGTCCTCCCGCGGCGAGCAGCGTGAAGACGACCCAGAGCCAGGGGAGATCGGTCATTCAGGGATCATCGCGTCGGACAAGGTGACGGCAAACTGCCGTGATGGTGTCGCCCGGTCAATGAGATGTGGCGCATGGGTGCCGCGCGCTTCGACTAAGCCGCCTTCTCGGCGAGCACCATGTAGTTCACGTCGGTGTCGGTCGAGAGCTCCCAGCGGTCGGTAATGAGATTGTAGATCACGCCGCGCTCGTCGGTGCTGCGGATGCCGGCACGCTCCATCGCGATTTCGAGCTCGTCCGGGGTCACGAACTTGTCCCATTGATGCGTGCCGCGCGGCAGCCAGCGCAGCACGTATTCGGCGCCGACGATCGCCAGTGCGAAGCTCTTGAGCGTGCGGTTGATGGTGGCAGCGACCATTAATCCGCCGGGCCGCACCATCTCGGCGCAGCGCGCAACGAACAGCTTCACGTCGGCAACGTGCTCGACCACTTCCATCGCCAGCACGATATCGAAGCGCTCGCCCGCGTCCGCCAGCGCCTCGGCGGTCGTCGCGCGATAGTCGATCGCGAGCCCGCTTTGCTCGGCGTGCAGTTTCGCCGCCGCGATATTTTTCTCCGCCGGGTCGGCGCCGAGCACAGTCGCGCCAAGCCGCGCCAGCGGCTCGCACAGGATCCCGCCGCCGCAGCCGATGTCGAGGATGCACAAGCCCTTCAGGCAATCGAGTTGCTTGCCATTGCGCTCGAAGCGCTTGCACGCGGCGTCGCGAATATAGGCAAGCCGCACCGGGTTGAACTTGTGCAGCACGGCCATCTTGCCGCGCGGGTCCCACCACTCGTCGGCCAGCGCCGAGAAGCGCGCCACTTCGGCTTCGTCGATGGTGCTGCCGGACATCATGCTCGCGCCACCCGCCCCTCGATCGGATAGGCCGGATCGTTGTAGCCCGGCGCTGCCGCGTGGCCGGTAACGACGAGATCGTTCACGAACGCCTCGTCCTCTTTCGTGAATTTTGCTTCGAGCGCTTTCACGTAATCGTCCCACTGCGTCTCGGTGCGCGGGCCTGCCACGATTCCGGTCATGAGCTTGTTGTTGAGCACCCACGCGACCGCGAGATGGTTCGGCGCGACGCCGCGTTTGTCCGCGTAAGCCTTGAACTTCTGCGCCGCGGCAAGCGTCTCGGGGCGAAATTCGGTTTGCATGATGCGCTTGTCGGCGCGGCCCGCGCGCGTGTCCTTCGGGGCGTCGGCGCCCGGCTGATACTTGCCGGTGAGCACGCCGCGCGCGAGCGGCGAGTAGCTCACCACGCCGAGTCCATAGTTCGCACACGCCGGCAGGTGCTCCACCTCGGCCACGCGATAGAGCGCGTGATAATACGGCTGGCTCACGATCGGGCGGTCGATGCCCATCCGGTCGCACAGATTGCAGATTTCGGCCACGCGCCACGACTTGTAGTTCGACACGCCGAAATAGCGGATCTTGCCCTGCCGCTGCAGGTCGCCGATCGCCCGCACGGTTTCGGCGAGCGGCGTGCCGTGATCTTCCTTGTGCAGGTAATAGATGTCGATGTAGTCGGTGCCGAGCCGGCGCAGACTCTCTTCCGCCGCCTGCATCACCCATTTGCGCGACAGCCCGCCGCGGTTGGCGCCCTCGCCGATCTGATTGGCGAGCTTGGTCGCCACCACCCAGTCGTGGCGCTGGTTGCCGATCGCGCGGCCGGCGATCTCTTCCGACTTGCCGCCCTGATAGGCGTCGGCCGAGTCGATGAAATTGACGCCCTGCTCGCGCGCCCTGGCGATGATGCGCCCGGCCGTCGCCTCGTCGGTCGGTCCCCCGAAATTCATGGTGCCGAGACAGAGCGGCGAGACCTTCACGCCGCTGCGTCCGAGATTGCGGTAGTCCATCGGAACGGTTTTTCCTGTTGCGGCTTCCTTCTAACGCGGGCTTGACCTGTCCGCTAATCGAGAACATAACGGGAACATCAAGCCAAAGGTGTCACGATGGCCAGACGATCAGAGGCCGAGCCGGACCTGTTTGCCCCGAAAGCCGAGCCGGAAGCAGGCTACCGCAGCCTGACCGCAGCGCGCGAAGATGCGGAGAATTGCCGGCGCTGCCGGCTCTACAAGAACGCGACGCAGACCGTGTTCGGCGAAGGCCCGGCGCACGCAAGACTCGTGTTCGTCGGCGAGCAGCCGGGCGATCAGGAGGATCTGGCCGGCAAACCATTCGTCGGACCGGCCGGACAGATATTCGACCGCGCGCTCGCCGAGGCCGGCATCGACCGCAGCCGCGTCTACGTCACGAATGCCGTGAAGCACTTCAAGTTCGAGCCGCGCGGCAAGCGTCGCATTCACCAGAAGCCGAACAATGCCGAGATCGAGGCCTGCCGCTGGTGGCTCGACAATGAGCTTGGCTTGATCAAGCCGCAGCTTGCCGTCGCGCTCGGCGCGACCGCGGCGCGCGCGCTGACCGGCCGCGATACGACGATCTCGCGTTCGCGCGGCCGGCTGATGCCGTTGCGCAATGGCGTCGAAGGTTTCATCACCGTGCATCCCTCGTTCCTGCTGCGGCTGCCGGACGCTGCGTCGAAGGAGCGGGAATACGCGCACTTCGTCGCCGACTTGAAGCTGGTGGCGCGGCACCTGCCGGAGATCAGGAAAGCGGCCTAGTTGCCCTCCGCAAACCTCGCCGCTATGGAGTAGCCCGCTTCTTCCCCGGGAAACTCCAGGCCCCAATGTCCCGCCTTGTGATGAAATTCGGCGGAACGTCGGTCGCCGATATCGACCGTATCCGCAACGTCGCGCGCCACGTCAAGCGCGAGGTCGATGCCGGCCACGAGGTCGCCGTCATCGTCTCCGCCATGGCGGGCACGACCAATCAACTCGTCGCCTGGGCGCGCGAGGCTGCACCCCTGCATGACGCGCGCGAATACGATGCGGTGGTCGCCTCGGGCGAGCAGGTCACCGCCGGGCTGCTCGCGCTCGTGCTGGAAGGCATGGGCGTGAACGCACGCTCGTGGCAGGGCTGGCAGTTGCCGATCCTCACCTCGCATGCGCACGGCTCCGCGCGCATCGAGGACATCAACGGCGCCGAGTTGATCAAGCGCTTCCGTGAGCGCAAGGAAGTCGCCGTCATCGCGGGCTTCCAGGGGCTGCACAAGGAGACCGGCCGCGTCACCACGCTCGGGCGCGGCGGCTCGGACACGTCCGCGGTTGCGATCGCGGCGGCCATTCAGGCCGACCGCTGCGATATCTACACCGACGTCGACGGCGTCTACACGACCGACCCGCGCGTGGTGCCGCGCGCGGCCCGCATGGAGAAGATCGCGTTCGAGGAAATGCTCGAGATGGCCTCGCTCGGCGCCAAAGTGATGCAGGTGCGTTCGATCGAGCTTGCGATGGTGCACAATGTGCGTGTCTTCGTGCGCTCCAGTTTCGAAAAGCCGGAGGACATCGACCCGATGTCCAATCATCCGCCCGGCACAATGATTTGCGACGAGAGTGAGATCATGGAACAGCAGGTCGTTACCGGCATCGCGTTCTCCAAGGACGAGGCGCAAATCTCGATCCGTCATGTACCCGACAAGCCGGGTGTCGCTGCCGCGATCTTCGGACCGCTGGCGGAAGCCAACATCAACGTCGACATGATCGTGCAGAACGTCTCGGCGGACGGCGCGACGACCGATCTCACCTTCACGGTCCCGGCGTCGGATTACGACCGGGCCAATGCGGTGATCGTGAAGTCGCGCGAGGCGATCGGCTACGATCACCTCGACGGCTCAACCGACGTCGCCAAGGTCTCGGTGATCGGCATCGGAATGCGCAGCCATGCCGGTGTCGCCGCGCAAGCCTTCAAGGCGCTCGCGGGCCGGCAGATCAACATCCGGGCGATCACGACTTCGGAGATCAAGTTCTCGCTGCTGATCGATGCGGCCTATACGGAGCTTGCGGTGCGCACGCTGCACAGTTTGTATGGGCTGGATAAGTGACGCGTAACGTCATCCCGGCCGAGCGAAGCGAGAGCCGGGATCCATAACCACAGGCCTCGCTTCTATTGCACCAGTCGTGGTTATGGATTCCGGGCTCGCGCCCACAGTGCGTCGCAGACGCACGTAAACGTGCTTTTGGGCGCGCCCCGGAATGACCAGTTGAGAGCCCAATGCCCCTGCCTCCCCTCTCCTACGCGCAGCGCTTCGAGGACTTCCATCTCTGGCGTGCGCTCGGAGATATCCCGAACGGCTTCTACGTCGACATCGGCGCCGGGCATCCGGTCTACGACAACGTCTCGTTCGCGTTCTATCTTAGCGGCTGGTGCGGCATCACGGTCGAGCCCAACCCGGCGCTCGCCGAACTCGGCCGCGCGGTGCGCCCGCGCGACCGGCTGTTCGAGGGACTGTGCGGCGCGGCCGCGGGCGAAGCGACGCTCTACCTCCAGCGCGAATTCCATGGGCTCTCGACCACGATCGCCGAACATGCGCGCGGCGCCGAGAAGGAAACCGGCCGCACCGCCGAGGCGGTGACGCTCCCGATGACAACGCTGGCGGCGTTATGCGAAACGCATGCGCCTGCCACGTTCGAATTCCTGAAAGTGGATGTCGAAGGCGCCGAGGCGGACGTGCTGCGCGGGGCGGACTTTGCGCGCTTTCGTCCCAAAGTGATCGTTGTCGAAGCAATAAAACCACTTTCGCTGGCGCCGGCTTGGGACGAATGGGAGCCGCTGCTGGCGCGGCACGGCTACGCCACCGTCTGGGACGACGAGCTCAACCGC
>JAXDOA010000606.1:0-8364 GCA_034669125.1 Hyphomicrobiales bacterium | reverse complement strand
GGATGCGACCGGAGCCCTTGTTCTGCTCGGCAAGGCCACGATGGTGCTTCTCGAAATCGGCGAGCGAAATCGTGGTCCGGTGCGGCTGCGCCTTGTAGCTCACCGTCGAGCCGGCGGCGCAGGTCTGGTTGGCGCAGCGATAATAGGTGACGCCCTCGCGGGTCTCCGCCCGCCAGCCCTCGATCGCGAGCGCGATCGTCTCCTGCGCGATCGCGCCCGATCCACACACAAGCGTGGCAAGCAGCGACAGCACCGCCTTCATGGCAAGTCTCTCGTGGTGGTTCGCCCGATGCGGCATGACAAAGCCGGGCGCAGCGTGAGCCGCGCCCGGCTTGATTGTCGTTTCCGTCAGTGCGCCAGTGGATCGGGGCGCAGCTGGAAGTGCGCCGCCAGCGGCTTCGTTCCCTTGCCGCCCTCGATCAGCCACGGCGTGCGGTCGCCATTGGCGGCCCACAGTCCACGGCCCTTCCAGCCGGCATTCGGATCGTCGATGCGGCCGTCGAACCCCTTGGCGTAGAAGCCGAGCGGATACGGAACGCGGATCGACACCATCTTGCCGTCCTTGTTCAGCGCGACGAGGCCGTCCATCAGGTTGGCGGTCGACATCGGGATGTCGTCGCCAAGGCCGAACGTGTTGTGCTGGTCGACCCATGAGTAATAGCTCGCCTCAGCGCTGTTCTCGCCGATGCCCTTGAAGCCAGGGCCCGGATACTGGTGGAACGCCCAGCCCTCGGGGCAATGATTGCCGGTCGCCTTCGGGCCGTTCAGCGGACCCTTGCAGAGCCGGCGGTCGAATACGCCCATGTGGCCGCTCGCCAGCGAAGCCCAGACGCGGCCCTGCTTGTCGATATCGGCGCCGCGGATGCCGAAGCCCGGCATCGGTACGTAGTAGATTTCGGCGAGCGCCTTGTGCGGGTTCTTGCCCGGATCGACGCGCACGATCGCGCCGGGGCTGCCGCGCAGCGTGCCCCAGATCGAGCCGTCGGCGGGGCTCGGCATCACCGCGTAGAACGTCGGGCCGAGACGCATGTCCTTATTGGGATCCTGCGGCTGGCCCGGCTCGGTGTATTCGTCGCGCTGGCCGTTGCCGTTGGTGTCGAGCACCAGGGCGGTCCACCCTTGCGACTTCTCGATGTCGCCGGTCTCGTCCAGCATCTTGGTGTTGATCCAGCCGACGTTACCGCCGCCGCCGCCGGTCGACATCCACAGCGTTTCGTTCTCATCATAGCCGAACTGCAGATGATGCGAGCCGAAGCAGGTCTGGTAGGCGGTGTACTTGCCGGTCTTGGGATCGTACATCGTCACGCGGCGGTTGGTGCTGTTGAGCGGGAATTCAACGGCCGACGGATGCTTCGAGCCCTTCTTGCAGAAGTCCGGATTGTCCGGCTTGTGTCCGGTCGCCGCGAGCCACACACGGCCCTTCCGGTCGAACATCGAATTGTGATTGTTCGCCTTGCTGTCCCAGATGTCCTCCGTGCCCCAGTAGGCGGACGGCCCGAGATGATGGATCGAACCGGCATTGCCGGGCCCGAGCGCCAGCGGCATGTCCGGTGTCGTCGGCAGGACGAAATTTGACGCCTTGTTGTTCACGACATCGAGGATCGGCATGTCGTTGCAGGCGTGCTCGCACTGTCCATACACCGGCCCGTAAGCGTTCACGGTCGGATAGCGCCGGTCGCTGGCGATCAGGTCGTGGAGGTATTGCTTGGGATTATGCCAGTCGCGCAGCGTGACGACGATGTTGCGCTCGATGCCCTGCGGCCGGGTCGGCTTGGCGAAAGGCAGATCGCCCTTGGCAATCCGCTCGGTCCACTCGCCGAAGAACTTGTAGGGCACGCCGCCGAGATCGCCGGCAAGCAGATTGGTCATGTTCTCGCCGGCCTGACCCGCTTGCGTGCGCCGCAACCAGGCTTCCTCATGGTTCTTGGCGCCCTTCAGGTGGAATTCCGGGATCGAGCGCGTCGAGGCATGGCCGAGCTGATGACAGCCGACACAGCCATTGTTCTTCATGACATTGAGCCAGTCGGACTGCTTGATCTTCTCGGGAATGCCCAATTCGTTCTTGGGTCCGAACTGGTCCGCGGTCGGAATCTGCAGCATCGAGTACCAGTAGATCGCCGGGTAGTACTGCGCGGCGGACTTCTCGTCCGGCGCGACCACGGCGGTGAGATTGAGCTGCTTGCCGGGCTCCGACTTCACCTTCGGCGAGTCGACGAGGCCGTAGCCGCGCACCCAGATGTCATAGGTCGCCTTCGGCAGATCGGGGATCACGTAACGGCCCTGATCGTCGGTGACAACGCTTTTGATGTAGCGCACCGGCAGATCGCGCGTTTCCGCGATCACCCACACGCCGGCCTCCGGACCGTTCGCGCTAGTCACGACGCCGCCAATGTCGTCATCGTCGATGGCAACCGCCGCGGTGGTCGCTTGCTGCGCGCTGGCCGGTACGGCCGCGAGCGCAACCAAAGCCGCAATGGCGGCTGACGTAAGCAAACCGAATCTTATCGAGTTGATCCGCATGGTATCGCTCCCTTGCCCTGAGCAATCGTTGTCCGTCGCTCGTGCGGGCTGCGCGGCAGAGTAGTCCCACCCGATAACCGTGCGCAACGCCAATCGCCGGTTACTTCCGCGCCGGCAAGCACGCTATTTCAATGGGAGAAAGTTTCGCGCGGACGTCTTGCGATGGCCGGCAGGTCTTCTTCCCGAACGCCAAGGGACAGAACTAGTTTAGCTACTCACGCAAACCCGGTGGCGACTGTCGACCTGGTCCAGTCCGGTCCGAGCGGTCACTCAACAAGCGGCAGTGCCAGCTCGGCGATCTCCTCGCCCCAAATCGCATGTGCACGCTGGTTCGGGTGAAACCCGTCGCTGGAAAACAAATCGGGCTCCAGCGTTGAAATCCGTTCCCCAACGAGACGCGGAAAGCGCCCGGTCAGACCGTCGGCTGCCGCCTGCAGCGCGGCCGAGCGCCAGCCGAGAATGTTGCGCAGCGGCCATGGGAGCGCCGGAAAGCAATTGAGCGGAGCGACACCCGCGACCACGACGGCCGCGTCGCCGACACGCTCGCGTGCGGCGGCGATGAGCGCAGCAAGATCGCCGGCAAACGCCTTTGGCGACCGATAGGCCGTAACGTCGTTCACGCCGAATGCGACCAGCAGCAGGTCCGCGGGTTCAGGTGAGATGCGGCCGAGAAGCTGCTCTCGCCCGACCGCAACGGTCGCGCCGGATAGCCCCTCGCCGCGCCACGCGACCGGGCGGCCGGTCCGACGCCCCAGTGCTACGCCGCGCGGGCCTGCCTGGCGAGTTCGACCAGCACCTGCCGCAACGCAGCCGCCGATGTCACCCTTTGCGGGAACGCGAGCCGTGCGGTGCGGTCGCCGGCGGCGAGATCCGCGCCGTCGGGGTCGAGCCCGCTGATGCGCCACGGCCCGTCATCCTGGCCGAGCAGTTTCGTCGCATAGAGCCGCGTCGCCTCCGCGTGATCGGCGTTCATGTGCTCGACCGCGCCCGCTTCGGCACCGACCAATTCCTCCGCGCCCGACAAGTCGGTCAGCACGTCGGCGGCGGCCAAATCGGCCGCGCGCGCGAATCCGCCATTGAGATGCGCGGAGGTTACGCTCATGCGCCAGAACGAAAAGTCGCCGAAGCCCGCGTAAAGCTCCGACTTTGGATGGCGTGCGAGGAAGCGCCGCCGCACACGCGCCTCATCGGCGCTCTCGCGCTCGACCCGTGCAAACACGCCGAGGATTGTGAGGCGCGGATGCGCCAGCGGGTCGCCCTTGCCGGTTTCGGCCAGGAGCGCCGAGGCGCGGCCGTCGGCTTCGAGGTTGGCGGTATGGGTCGAAAGCCGCGAGGTCAGGATCAGGGCTGAGCCGTCGACGTCGGTCGCGACGTTCACCAGCGAGGCGAACGGGTGGCCGGTATTGCGGTCGAGCGTCGCGAGCATGCCGGCCCGGGTCGCCCGCAGCAGGGCCTTGGCCAGCGCCCGCGGATCGAAGTCGGCGGGCGCGCGCGCACCTTCCGGGAGCCGATTGGGCATTGCGCCGGGCAGCGGCGGCATGGGATCGGGTAACGTCATGCGGATCATCTCCCGGCGGGACTGTATGCCAGGTGCGCCGAACGTTGAATGGCTGCAAGGTCCCGGGCAACTCTTGCATTCTGCAACGTTAAAGTGTGAACTGTTCCTTCCCGTGCTTGGGGAATAACCGATGTTGGGACCCGAACTGTCGCAGATGCTGCATCGCCTCGCGCGGCTCAAAGGGACGCGCACGCCCAAACAAAAGCGGCTGTTGAACGAACTGGCCCATCTCTACCAGGCTTTCCCGACAGGTCCGGCGTCGGATCCCGAGGAAATCCACACGGAGATCGAGACGGCATTGGCCGGCGTGTCGGGCGGCAAGCGGAATTATTCCGGCATCACGATTGCCGGGATAACCACCCCGGGAGGTGGTTCGGCCGGCATCTGCCCCGTCTGCGGTTTCAGCCCCGTACCCTAGAACCTACGGCGTGATCATCCATGGCTGCCACAATCAATGTCCCCGACCCGACCAAGCCCGAGCAGTTCGAGATCGTGCTTGAGTCAAATGGGACGGCCGAAGAGCAGAAGCTGAAGGAACGCTTCGACGGCCTTCGCACCGAGCTTACCGCGAATGCGGCTGCAACTGAATACGCACGACTGCTTCAACGATTGCAGAACGCGGCGCGCCTCGCTTTCACGGGTGTGAACGGCGGCGCCGCCAATCCGAACCTTGCACTCGAAAGCCTCGGCGCGATCCGCGCCGACTACGAGCGCCTGAAGGCGCGTCCGGGACGCTTCAAGGTCGATTTGCCGCCGGAGCTGATCCATGTGGCCAGCCCGCGCGATATCATCTTCAGGCTCGACGATCGTCCCGGCGCAGTTCCGGCCGAGCAGCTCAAGCTCAAGACCGATATCGAAGAGACGCTCACGACACTGCAGGTGATCTTTCCCGAGCGACAAGCGTCCGGTTCAATCTTTTGGAAGTGGCTAAAGTCGGGTTTTGTCGACAGTCCGGACCCCATCCAGGGTGGCAGCAGCCAAGCGAGAGTGACTGCAGGGGTTACCGTGCCGCACGATTCAGATGTCGGCAGGCCGGTGCGTCCGCCACCTGAGCCGGGCGCCGGCTCGGCTGCGAAGACGCAAGATCAACGCCGCTTCCAGGAGTATCAGCTCAAGCTCTGGTCACTCGCGCAGGTCGGATTGCAGGGCGAAGCAAGCCCGGACACGGCCCGCCTCGCCTTGACCGCACTGCAGAACGAGATCCTGCGGCAGGAAGGGCCGCGGATTAAAAACACCTACATGACGCGGCTAGGGCTTTTCGCCTTCGCCTTCGCGGCCGCCGCCGCGATCGCCTACCTGGCGATCCGCAACAACGATGGCTTCAGTGTCCAGCTCTTCGCGATGAAAAATCTGTTCTTGCTCTGGACCGGGACCATGATCGGCACCTGGTTGTCTTTTGGTATTCGCAAACCCGTCATCACACTGGCCGATCTCGGGGGTCTGGAATCGGACATGGTAGAGCCTCCGCTCCGCCTGCTCTTCACAGGACTGATTGCGATCACCTTTGGGTTCATTTTCATGAGCGGCATGGTGAACGTAAAGATCGGGACGCTCGATACCGTCCAGCTATTGAACCACGGCTCGATTGCCCTCGCCATCGGCATGCTGTTCGGCGTCAGCGAGCAGCTGCTTCCAGGCGCTTTGACGCGGCGCTCGTCCCAGTTCCTCAGCGAGGTGGGCGGCAAATAGCGGGACGCCGGGCCGGTTCTGGTATCTCGCGGGGTTCGTTCCGGGAGGTCTTTGGAACCCGGCGGCGCTCGCCAACCGCTTCATCTGCCACGATTTTTCTCACCTTTGCCACAATTGCGCCTGTTGGCGGCGTTCTGCTCGGAACCGGGGCCGGGCGAGTTTGCGCGCGGCCGATTCATGCTAGAAGGCCGCCCATGCCCACAATCGCCCTGGTCGATGACGACCGCAACATCCTGACCTCGGTTTCGATCGCGCTCGAATCCGAAGGCTACAGGATCATGACCTACACGGATGGCGCCTCGGCACTGGAGGGCTTCAAGACGAGCCCGCCGGATCTCGCCATCCTCGATATCAAGATGCCGCGCATGGACGGCATGGAGCTCTTGCGCCGCTTGCGTCAGAAGACCGACATGCCGGTGATCTTCCTCACGTCGAAGGACGAGGAGATCGACGAGCTGTTCGGCCTCAAGATGGGCGCCGACGATTTCATCCGCAAACCGTTCTCGCAGCGCCTGCTGGTCGAGCGCGTCAAGGCGGTGCTTCGGCGCGGCATCCCGAAGGACGCCACGACCGTCAAGGAAACCGACACGCGCAAGGTGCTCGAGCGCGGGCTGTTGCGCATGGATCCGGAACGCCACACCTGCACCTGGAAGGACGAGCCGGTGACGCTCACCGTCACCGAGTTCTTGATCCTGCAGGCGCTCGCCAGCCGCCCGGGCGTGGTGAAAAGCCGCAACGCCCTGATGGATGCGGCCTACGACGATCAGGTCTATGTCGACGACCGCACCATCGACAGCCACATCAAGCGGCTGCGCAAGAAGTTCAAGGTAGCCGACGACGACTTCGACATGATCGAGACGCTCTACGGCGTCGGCTATCGTTTCAAGGAAGGCTGAAACTCCCGTTTTCGGCCGGATTGCGGTATGGTGGCCCGACGATATTGGGGGCGAAGCACCACCGACCAGCGGGCATAGCAGAACGTGCTGGATCGAACCGCGAATATCTCCCCGGCCACCGCCGAGACCGACCCCGGCGAAACGCCGCGCGTTGCGCGCAGGCGGTTGCGCCGTGCGGCCGAATTCGTGCGCGCGCGCTGGCGCTTTCTCGTCGCGCAGAGCTCCTCCAGCCTCACCCGGCGCATCGTTTTGCTCAACGTTGCGGGCCTGCTCGTGCTCGTGATCAGCATTCTGTATCTGTCGCAGTATCGCGCCGGGCTGATCGACGCGCGGGTACAGAGCCTGCTGGTGCAGGGCGAGATCATCGCGAGCGCGATCGCGTCCTCGGCGACGGTCGAAACCGACACGATCACCATCGACCCCGACAAGCTCTTGGAATTGCAGACCGGCGAAAGCTACGGCCCGCAGGACGAGGCGCTCTCGGGGCTGGAATTCCCGATCAATCTCGAACGCGTCGCGCCGGTGCTGCGCCGCCTGGTGCAGCCGACGCGCACGCAGGCACGCATCTACGATCGCGAAGGCGCGCTGCAGATCGACTCGCGCAATCTCTACGGCCGCGGCGACGTGCTGCGCTTCGATCTGGTGCCGGCCGACGACCGCCCGACCCGGATGGAGCGCGCCTGGATCGCGATCAAGAACTGGTTTAGCCGCGGCGATCTTCCACTCTATCGCGATCTCGGGCCCGGCAATGGCCGCGGCTATCCGGAGGTCGTAGCGGCGCTCGCCGGACAGAAAGCGAGCACGGTGCGCGCCAACGAGCGCGGCGAGATCATCGTGCTGGTCGCGGTGCCGATCCAGCGCTTCCGCGCGGTGCGCGGCGCGCTGCTGCTCTCGACGCAGGGCGGCGAGATCGACGACGCGGTGGCGGCGGAGCGCTTGCAGGTCGTCACCCTGTTCCTCGCACTCGGCGCCGTGATGGTGGTGCTCTCGATGCTGCTCGCGCGCACCATCGCCGGACCCGTGCGCCGGCTCGCCGACGCCGCTGAGAACGTGCGCCGCCGCATCAAGTCGCGCGGCGAAATCCCCGACTTCACCTACCGGCGCGACGAGATCGGCGAACTTTCCGGCGCGCTGCGCGAGATGACCAATTCGCTCTACAGCCGCATCGAGGCGATCGAAAGCTTCGCGGCCGATGTGGCGCATGAGTTGAAGAACCCCCTCACCTCGTTGCGCTCCGCGGTCGAAACCATGCCGCTCGCCAAGACGCCGGAAAGCCGCGCGCGCCTGCTCGCCGTGATCGAGCACGACGTGCGGCGGCTCGACCGGCTCATCTCCGATGTCTCGGACGCGAGCCGGCTCGATGCCGAGTTGCAGCGCCACGACGTCGCGCCGGTCGATCTGACGCGGCTGTTGAAGACGGTCGTGACGGTCGCCAACGAAGTGCGGCGCGACGACGGCGTGACGATCACGCTCGCCTTCGAGGGCGGGGCGCCGCGCACCTTCATGGTGCGCGGGCACGACTCGCGGCTCGGCCAGGTGATCGACAATCTGATCGAAAACGCGCGCTCGTTTTCGCCGCAGGGCGGCAGCGTGCGCATCACGGCCAAGCGCTTGCGCTCCGCGGTCGAGATCACGGTCGACGACGACGGGCCGGGCATCCAGCCGCGCGGCCGCTTGAAGTGCGCGAGCGCAACGCCGGCC
>JAXDOA010000605.1:0-4473 GCA_034669125.1 Hyphomicrobiales bacterium | reverse complement strand
AAGGGATGAGCGGGGAGCGGAAGCCGGGAGTTCTGTCGGCCGCCCAGGTCGGCGAACTGCTGGCGCGCGAGTTTTCGCAGATGGCCGGAAAGGACTCGCCGAACGTCATCGAGGACGCGTGGCACGGAGGCTGTCGCGTCCGTCGCAGGTTCAGGGAGGCTTCGCTGCGGCCGGGCGGAACGATCTCCGGCCCAACCATGATGGGCGTCACCGACTTCGCGATGTACGTTGCGATCCTCGCGTCGATCGGACCGGTGCCGCTCGCGGTGACGACGAACCTCAACATCAACTTCCTGCGCAAGCCGGCGGCGCGCGACCTGATCGCCGAAGTAAAGCTGATCAAGCTCGGCAAGCGGCTGGCGGTAGGGGAGGTGGAAATGTTCAGCGAGGGCGAGGAGGACATGGTGGCGCACGCCACCGCGACCTATTCGATCCCGCCGCCCGAAGGGCGCGGACGTTAGTGGTTATATAATACCTATTTTCTAAGCTATTGTTCTAGTTTGATATTATCTCATCGGGACGCGTTGACGGTACTCGCACCCGTGTGTAGAACGCGCCTCTATTCGCTGGCGCTGTTTCCCGGCCCGGCTCCTTCACGGATGAAACCATGTCGACTTATTCGGCCAAGGCCGCCGACATCGAGAAGAAGTGGGTGCTGATCGACGCCAAAGGGCTCGTGGTCGGCCGCCTTGCCTCGATCGTCGCGATGCACCTGCGCGGCAAGCACAAACCGACTTTCACGCCTCACGTCGATGACGGCGATAACGTCATCATCGTCAATGCCGAGAAGATCGTGCTTACAGGGCGCAAGCGCGAGAAGAAGGTCTACTACCATCACACCGGCTATATCGGCGGCATCAAGGAGCGTACCGCGAAGTATATCCTGGAAAGCCGCTTCCCGGAGCGCATTGTCGAGAAGGCCGTACAGCGCATGCTGCCGCACGGGCCGCTCGGCCGTCAGCAGTTCGGCAATCTGCGCGTCTACAAGGGCCCCGATCATCCGCACGCGGCTCAGCAGCCGACCGTGCTCGATATCGGCGCCATGAACCGCAAGAACGTGAGGGTCTGATCGTGTCCATGCAATCGCTCGACCAGCTCGGCACCCTCAAGCCCGCCACGCCCGAATCGCCCAAATACGTCCAGAAGCTCGACAAGCAGGGGCGCGCCTATGCGACCGGCAAACGCAAGAACGCGGTCGCGCGTGTGTGGATCAAGCCTGGCGCTGGCAAGATCGTCGTGAATACGCGCGCCATCGAGGTGTTCTTCGCGCGGCCGGTGCTGCGCATGCTGATCCAGCAGCCGATCGTCGCGACCAACCGCGCGGGCCAGTACGACGTGATCTGCACGGTGTCGGGCGGCGGACTGTCGGGGCAGGCGGGCGCGGTGCGCCACGGCATCTCTAAGGCGCTCACCTATTTCGAACCGGACCTGCGCGGCGCGCTCAAGCGCGGCGGCTTCCTCACCCGCGACTCGCGTGTGGTCGAGCGCAAAAAGTACGGCAAGGCCAAAGCCCGCCGCTCGTTCCAGTTCTCCAAGCGCTGACACGATCAGTTTCGCTGCGGAAGGGCGCGCTGCGGCGCGCCTTTTTTGTTTTGATTGGGCCAAAACCAATTGAGCGGGGCGAATTAACCGCCCGGCAGCGTTTTTCTGGGCACCGTTGGGTCGGTGGGAGGCGCTGTTCCGTGGGAGGAATGGCCCGGCTTGGGTGAGGGTGGATGCTCCACGTCCCGACGCTTGCGATGGTCGCGGTGTTCGTCACCATGATCCTGGGTGGGCTGTTGCTGTTCGCGTGGCGGCGCGACCAGAGCACGAACGCGTTGCTGTGGTGGGGCACCAGTTACGTGCTCGGAGCGACGTCGTTCGCACTGCTCGCCGCGCGGGGCGCGATACTCGACGTGCTGTCCATCGAAGTCGCCAATGCGGCGACCCTGTCGAGTTACGCCTGCCTGCTCGCCGGCGCCCGGGCCTTCAACGGGCGCGAGACGCCACCCACGGTTTTCCTGGTCGCGCCGCTCATTTGGCTCATCGCCATGCAGGTCCCGGCGGTCGTCGCCGACATCAATCTGCGGATCATCGTCGTCACATCGTGCCAATGCATCTTCCTGGCGCTGACCGTCTACGAGTTCTGGCGCGAACGCGCCGAGCCATTGCTGTCGCGCTGGCCGGCGATCGTCGTGCTGGCCAGCCAAATGGTGGCTCTGAGCGTGCGCATTGCGCTCGTCATTCTGACGCCGCTTACCGCGACGCATGACTTTTTCCGCAGCCCGACTTTTGCCGTCATGGCGTTTACCACCGTCCTCTACACAATCACGGTCGCATTCCTGCTGCTCTCAATGACGAAAGAGCGCGGGGAATTGCGTCACAAGACCGCCGCGCTGGTCGACCCCTTGACCGGCCTTGCCAACCGGCGCGCCTTTCTGGCCAACGCCGATGAATTCATGAGCCGGAACGGCAAGCGCGGCGAACCGCTGACCGTGATGCTCGCCGACCTCGACCGCTTCAAGGCGATCAACGACCGGTTCGGCCATGCGGTCGGCGACCGCGTATTGCAGGTCTTCGCCGATATGGTCCGGCGGACGCTGCGCGCGAAGGATCTGAGCGGCCGGATGGGTGGCGAGGAGTTTGCCTTTCTGATGCCCGGCACGGGCGCCGCGGAAGCCGCGCGCATTGCGGAGCGCATCCGTGCGCACTTTGCCGACGCCGCGCGGTCGATTGACGGTCACGCCGTCGCGTCGACCGTGAGCGTCGGCGTTGCGACTACGGCCAGCTCCACGGTAGAGCTTGCCGATCTGATGGCGGCGGCGGATCGCGCGCTCTATCGCGCGAAGGCGGAGGGACGAAACCGCGTCGCGATGGTCGATTGCGACGCGGCAGTCGAGGATGCGCCCTCGATCGTCCCCGACGCGCCGGGCCTCGTGCTGTCGCGCAACGCCGCCTGATGTAACGTTTCCTTTTTGACTGAGAGCGTTAAGCGGCGTTAATGAGTTCGCTCTTCGGGGGCGGAAAAGAAACCGCGCATTTACCCTGTTGCGGCAGCATCGCGGCATGTCGCATTCGCGGACCATCGCCGATCTGGAAGCCGACATCGTCGCACTGCGCGCGTCCGCCGAGCGGGCCGGCACGGCGCTCGCCTGCCTGTTCTCGACGTCCGACGAGTTCGAGGCGGAGGTCGTACGGGTGCGCCGCGAGCAGGGCGCCTATCGCGCGCACAACCGCGGGCGCTACTCGTTGCGGGAGGCTGCGCTCGTTGCCCTGATGGCGCTCGTCTTCCTGCTGTTCTGATTCGCGGGCGCAGTCGAACACGAAAAAAGGGGCGCCGCGCGGCGCCCCTTTCGTTTGTCGCGTCTCAGCGAAGCTTACTTCAGGTTCGTCATCGCCGTCAGATCGAAGGAGAACTTGGCGATGACCGTTGCATCGCACCACTTCGACTGGCCAGTCGCGACGCCACTCGGGTCGCTGGTGAGCAGGAAGCAGTTCTGCTTCGACAAGTCGGTGTCGTAGTAGCGCAGGTCGAAAGTGAAGATCTTGTAGGTGACCGCGACGCCGATGTTCCACTGCGTATAGTCGGGCAGATCGAACGGAACGCCGAAGGCTGTGAAGTTGCCGATCCAGTAGCGTGCCGCATCGCCGGACGCGTACATGCCCCAGTCGGTCGGGAACCAGGCGGAAGGCGCAGTGAGCTTCACGGTGCCGCCGGCGTAGGTCGCTTTTGCACCCGAGCCGAGCCAATTCGGGGTGTAGTAAACATAGCCGCTGAGGGCCAGCCAATCGGTCGCGGTCCAGGTGGACTTGCCGTAGACCTCCCACATGTCGGTGTCGCGCACGGTGAACTGGCCGAAGCCGAAGTTCGACGGGCTGACCGTCGTCAACGTCGGATCGGCGAAGAACAGCTGCGTCTCGCGCGGGTACCAGTAGTACATCCCGCCGAAATCGAAGGCGAACTGGCCGAATGTCAGCCGGATGCCGCCGTAGATGTCGAACTCGCCGGTCGGCTGCGTCGGCAACTTGGTGCTCCAGCCCCATAGGCCGACATAGAGCTGGACGTCCTTGGTCAGATTGCAGCGCGGCTCCACGTAGGCGAAAACGCCCGGGCCCTTGTCGGTCTGTGAAATGCCACGGAAGTTATAGTCGCTCTGGATCCCGCCACCGACGGCGAGATCGAAGCAGGACGTCGGACCTGCTTCGACGACCTTTTTTGGTGCTTTGGTGACGATATCGGCTGCCAGAGCCGATGTGGTCAGAAGCGCCAGTGCGGCGAACGATGCTGCGATGGTATTTGTGTGTTTCATGTTGTCCCCCGCCCGCGCGGTTAGTGGCCCCAAATGATTCCGGCTTTACGCAACCCCGTGGCACTTACGACCGCTGTACCAAATCGCCCTTGGACCCATATTCGTCAGGTATTATGTGAGCCGTGAGCACAAAGAAAATGCAACTGCTGCCTGTTTGGGCGAATTCATTGTTTTCAGAATCAAA
>JAXDOA010000604.1:0-6131 GCA_034669125.1 Hyphomicrobiales bacterium | reverse complement strand
ACGACCTTCTGCCATTTGACGATGTCGCTGGCGATGAAATCACGGAAGAACTCAGGCGGGCCGCCGCCGGTTTTCAGGCCCTGCTTTGCCAGCTTCTCGATCACCTGGGGCGTGCGCAGGATGTCATTGATGGTCGTGTTGTAGCGATCGACGATATCCTGCGGCGTTCCAGCCGGCGCAAGGATCCCGAACCACAGATCGACCTCGAAGCCGGTCAGCCCCAGCTCCTGCAAGGTCGGCAAATCCGGCGCGACGCGCGAGCGCTCCTTGCTGGCGATGGCGAGGAGGCGGACCTGATTGGTCTGCGCCAGCGGCATGATGACGTGAATCGACTGGAAGGCGAGGCTGACATGGCCGCCGATCAGGTCGTTGGTCGCCCCGGCCGAGCCCCGGTAGGGAACGTGGCGCATATCGGTCTGGGTCATCAGCTTGACGAGTTCCATGGCCAGATGATGCGGGCCGCCGACGCCGGGCGAGCCGAAATTGATCTGGCCCGGCCGCGCGCGCACGTAATCCAGAAACTCCTGAAACGTCGCCGCCGGGATCGAAGGATGCACCGCCAGCGCAAGCGCGCCGGTCCCGACGAAGATCACCGGTGCAAAGCTCTTCACCGGGTCGTACGGGACGTTCCTGAACAGGCTGATGTTTGCGGTGATCGGATTGGTGGTCATCAGCAGCGTATGGCCGTCGGGGGCGGCGCGCGCGGCGATCTGCGTGCCGATGTTGCCGGTCGCGCCGGGCTTGTTGTCGACCGCCACGGGCTGCCCCCAGCGCTGCTGAATGTCCTCACCGATCAGGCGCGCAAGGATGTCCGGGCCGGTGCCGGGCGAGTAGGGGACAATGATGGTGATCGGGCGATCCGAGAGCTTCTGCGCCGAAGCGTCAAAAGCCGTCCCGGCGAGCAACGCGGCGGAAAGGAAAAACGCGATCGCGATCGCGCGGTACATGGTGCCCATGGCAACCCCCGTTGTCCGCGAACGGTAACACAACAACGGGCCCTCACGAGGAGAGCCCGCCGTATCGCACAGAAATGGGAAACCTGCGGCTCAGTGGCCGGTGGCGTCCGCCTTGCGCGAGGCCTCGAACAGGAACCAGGTTCGCCTCTCGGTCTCGTCGATATAGACTTCCAGCAGGCTCGCCGTGGCGACATCCTCGTGCTCGTCGCAAAGCTTATGCGCCTTGCGCATCGCGGCCGCGACCGCCTTGTTGTCGTTCATCAGCTCGCGCAGCATCTCGTTCGGGCCGACGAACGGCTCGTCGTTGTCCTTGATCGACTGAAGCTCCGAAATGTGGCCGATCGAGCGCAGCGTGGTGCCGCTGATCTTGCGCACCCGTTCGGCCAGCGGATCGGTGGTGGCGAAGATCGCATCGGCATGTTCGTCGAGCATCAGGTGGTAGTCGCGAAAATGCGGCCCGCTGACGTGCCAGTGGAAATTCTTGGTCTTGAGATAGAGCGCGAAGGCGTCGGCCAGGATGCCGTTCAGCGCCTTGGAGATTTCGGTGACCGCCTTGTCGTCGAGGTCGGTCGGCGTATCGAGGTTCGGCGCGGGCGCGCCGCGTTTGAGGTTGGTCACTTTGCTCACGGCATTTGCCTCGTGGTTTCAGGGGGCGGGAGGGCGCGTCGCCCGACGCCGCTGGATAATGCTCGGGCCCGCGCTTCGGGTTCCATGACGGGCATCAAATAAGCTATGATTCGCATAAGACATATTATGGAATATTTATCGTGATAACGACGGCGCCAGCAAGCCTTTGAAACGTCGAAAGTTTTAGGCAAACCGCCTCAAGCTTCAACCCGCATCGCGTCGTACGCCGGCTCGATACCCGGCGGCAGGCTCAGGCGCAGCACCTCGTAGTCGACATCGGAATGCATGTTGGTCAGCACGGCGCGCTTTGGTTTCAGGCGCTCGATCCACTGGAGCGCGTCGGCGACGCTGAAGTGGCTTGGGTGGGGATGGTAGCGCAGCGCGTCGACGATCCAGAGATCCAGCCCGGCGAGCGCCGCGGCGCTGGCGTCGGGCATGTCATGCAAATCGCTCGAGTAAGCCGTGCCGCCAAACCGGAAGCCGAGCGAGTCGATCTCGCCGTGGTTCTGCCGGAATGGCAGCACGTCGATCGGACCGCCCTTCCCGTCAATCGTTAACGGCTGGCCGGCCGTCAGGCCGTGCATGGTCAGGATCGGCGGATAGTCGCTACCGGGCGGTTTCACGAAGCAATAGCCGAAGCGGTCCATCAGCAGCCGCGCGGTCATGACATCCGCGTAGGCGTCGAGGCGCTTGCGCTGGTGGATGAAGAGGGCGCGCAGGTCGTCGATGCCGTGCGTGTGGTCGGCGTGCTCGTGGGTATAGAGGATGGCGTCGAGCCAATCGGCCTTGGCGTCGATCAGTTGCTCGCGCACGTCCGGCCCGCTGTCGACCAGGATGCGCGTGACGCCATCCGGACCGGCGCGCTCGACCAGCAGCGAACAGCGGCGCCGCCGGTTCTTCGGGTTGGTGGGATCACACTGGCCCCAGCCAAGCCCGGGCCGCGGGTTTCCGCCGGACGAACCGCAGCCGAGAATCGTGAAGGTCAGGCTCATGCGGCCGCGGCCGCCGCGCGCGGCACTTTCGAGAACAGTTTGAAGAAATTTTCCGTGGTCTGGCGCGCGATCTCGTCCGGCGTCACGCCGCGCACCTCGGCCAGCACCTTGGCGACTTGCGTGACGTAAGCCGGCTCGTTGCGCTTGCCCCGATACGGCAGGGGGCTGAGATACGGCGCGTCGGTCTCGACCAGAAAACGATCCGACGGCACGTCCTTGGCGATGGCGCGCAGGCTTGCGGAATTCTTGAACGTCACGATGCCGGTGAAGCCGATGTAACACCCGAGCGCGACGGCGCGGCGCGCCAGCTCCGGCCCGCCGGTGTAACAATGCAGCACGGCCGGGAAGGGCCCCTGCCCCATCTCCTGTTCGAGAATCCGTGCGGTGTCCGCGTCGGCCTCGCGCGTGTGGATCACCAGCGGCAACCGGCTCTCGCGCGCCGCCGCGATGTGGGCGCGGAAGCCTTGTTCCTGCGCGTCGCGCGGCGAGTTGTCGTAGTGATAGTCGAGCCCGGCTTCGCCGATCGCCACGATTTTCGGATGGGTCGAGCGGCTGACAAGGTCAGCCGCCGTGATGTCCAGTTCCTCATGCGCGTGGTGCGGATGGGTGCCGACCGAGCACGTGACGTTGGGAAACCGCTCCGCGATGGCCAACACCTGCGCGTGACGGCGCACGCGCGTCGAGATCGTCACCATGCGGCCGACGCCGGCGGCTTCCGCGCGCGCCACCACGGCGTCGAGTTCCGGCGCGAAATCGGGAAAATCGAGATGGCAGTGGCTGTCGATCAGCATGGCGTTCAACCCGCTTTGCTGGCTTCCGGCTCGACGTAGCGCGGGAACACCGGCGTGGGCGCGGGCAGCGTCGTTCCGGGCGCAATGCGACGCGCCGCGCCGAGCGCCGCGAACTCTCTTTCCGACTGCGCAATATTCAGCAAATCCAGCAGCTTCGCGGCGGATGTTGGCATGAAAGGTTGAGCCAGGATCGCGACCTGCCGGATTACCTCCGCGGTGACGTAGAGCACCGTCCCCTGCCGCGCCGGATCGGTCTTGGCGAGCGCCCACGGCGCTTCGCCCGCGAAATAGCGGTTGGCGTCCGCCACTACGGCCCACACCGCGTTGAGCACCTGATGCAGCGCCTGGCTCTTCATCGCCTCGCGCGCCTTGCCGAGCATCGCGTCGGCGGCGGCCAGAATGGTCTGGTCGTTGTCCGAGAACACGCCGGGCGTCGGCACCACGCCACCGAGCTGCTTGCCGATCATGGTGAGCGAGCGCTGCGCCAGGTTGCCGAGATCGTTCGACAGGTCCGCGTTGATGCGGTTGACGATCGCCTCGTGGCTGTAGTTGCCGTCCTGCCCGAACGAAACCTCGCGCATGAAGAAGTAACGCAGCGGATCGACCCCATAGGCTTCGACCAGCGCAAACGGGTCCGCCACGTTGCCGACCGACTTGGACATTTTCTCCCCGCGATTGAGGATCCAGCCGTGGCAAAAAATATGTCGCGGTATCGCGATGCCGGCCGACATCAGGAAGGCCGGCCAGTAGACCGCGTGGAAACGCACGATGTCCTTGCCGATCACGTGCAGGTCGGCCGGCCACCAGCGTTTGAAGCTGGCGCTCTCCGTGTCGGGGAAGCCCGCCGCCGTGATGTAGTTGGTGAGCGCATCGACCCACACGTACATGACGTGCTTTTCGTCGCCCGGCACCTTCACGCCCCAGTCGAAGGTGGTGCGCGAGATCGAGAGGTCCTTGAGCCCGCCACGCACGAAGCTCGACACCTCGTTGAGCCGCTCGCGCGGCAGCACGAAGTCGGCCACGTCGGCGTAGAGCTTCAAAAGCTTGTCGGCGTAGGCCGAGAGCTTGAAGAAATAGCTCTCCTCCTCGACCCACTCGACCGGCGTGCCTTGTGGCCCGAGCCGCGTGTTGTTCTGGTCGATGCGCGTCTCGCTCTCGTCGTAATAGGCCTCGTCGCGCACCGAGTACCAGCCGGCGTATTTCGACAGATAGATGTCGCCGTTTGCTTTCATCCGCTCCCAGATCGCCTGCGAGGATGTGTGATGGCGCTCCTCGGTGGTGCGGATGAACTGATCGTTCGAGCAGTTGAGCAGCGTCGCCATTTCCTGGAAGCGCGCGGTGTTGCGGTCGACCAGTTGCTTCGGCGTAATGCCTTCCTTCGCGGCGGTCTGCGCGATCTTGATGCCGTGCTCGTCGGTGCCGGTGAGAAAGAACACGTCGTAGCCGTCGAGCCGCCGGAAACGCGCGATCGCGTCGGTCGTGATGACCTCGTAGCCATAGCCGATGTGCGGCGCGCCGTTCGGGTACGCAATCGCGGTCGTGAGGTAGTAGCGGGGCTTCGTCGCCGAAGTTTCTTGCATGCTGGTTGGTATCAACCGCGCGTGGCTGCCGCAAGCCAGCCGAACACGTTGAAGACCAAGGGCTTTCGCTCGAGATTGTAGATCGAAACATCGCGCGCCGAGGCATTCAGCCGGTCCCAGACCTCGGCGATGCGGACGAGCCGGGCGGGCTCGGCGCCCGGCACGGTCACGCGGGCGCTGAGCCAATCGCGCACCGCATCGACGAAGGCCGTGAACGCGGTCTCGTCGCTGCGCCCGAGCGCATCGCCAAGCGCGTGCAGTTCGCGCGGATCGACCGCCGGGAGCGCCGCCAGCATGGTGTTGACGCGCTCGCGTACGGCGAGCGCTGCGCCGCCGATGAGATCGAGCGCGCGCGCCACGCTGCCGTCGGAGGCGAGCGCCGCGGCTTTGATGTCGGGCTCGCCCGCGTCGCGCTCGTGTGCTTCGGCGGTTGCGCGCGCCACGTCCTCCGCGGCGAGTGGCCGCAGTGCGAGGCGGCGGCAGCGCGAACGGATCGTGGGCAGCAGCCGGCCCGGTGCATGGCTCACGACCAGCAGCAAAGCCTTCGCGGGCGGCTCCTCGAGTATTTTCAGCAGCGCGTTAGCGCCGGCCGCGTTCAACTCGTCGGCGCTGTCGACGATGCAGACGCGCCAGCCCCCCTCGCCCGCGGTCGAGCCGAAAAAGCCGATCGTGCGCCGCACGTCGTCGACCGCGATCTGGGTGCGCAGCTTGCCGCTGTCGCCCAGGGTGCGCTCCAGCGCGAGCAGGTCGGGATGCCCCTGGGCGGCGACGCGGCGAACGGCGGGATGATCGGGCGGCAGCGCAAGCGACGTGGCGCTGCGCACGTTGGCGGCCGCCTGATCCGGATAGGCGAACACGAAGCGCGCCATCCGGTAGGCGAGCGTCGCCTTGCCGATGCCGCGCGCGCCGCCGATCAGCCACGCATGCGGCATGCGTCCGCCGCGATAGGCGTCGAGAAATGCCTGCTCGGCCTCCGCGTGGCCGTAAAGCGAAAGGGTTTCGCGCGGATGCGGGACTTCGCGCTCCTCGCTCACGACGCCACATCCTGCACCATCAGTGGCGCCTTGGGGCTGAGCCGCGTGTTGACCGCCGACCAGACGAACTCGCTGACCGTGGCGGCGTCCGCGCCGGCATTGATCACCACGCAGCGGTTCGGCTCACGCTCGGCCAGTTCCAGATAGGCCT
>JAXDOA010000603.1:0-3681 GCA_034669125.1 Hyphomicrobiales bacterium | reverse complement strand
AGGACTTCGAGGCCTCCATCGCCAGCGCAACCGCATGGCTCCTCGTGGCCCACATCAGGCTTCTCACCCGACGGCTCGCCAAGCCATGATTACTCGGCTCGCTTTTTGAGTCAGACTCTGAGGAGCGCCCGCAGGGCGCGTCTCGAAGGATGGCGGCATACTCGGAGCGTGCGCCACCCTTCGAGGCTCGCTTCGCTCGCACCTCAGGATGAGGAGCGGCGCTAGTGCCCGCGTGACTTGAGCCAGGCGAACGCCTTCTTCTTCGCGTTCCAGCGTAATGTCCCGCCAACGTCGCACTCCATGCAGTACAGGATCACGATGTCTTTCTTGTCGGGGGCGAGCACCGCGAACTGGGTCTTACTCGGGGTCGCATCGACAAAGCGAACCTTCTGCGTGGCCTCGTCGATCACAAGCAGGAACGCGCCCTTCTGGCCGGCGCAGCTCTCATAGACGCCAACGAGCGCAACCTGCCGGGTCTTCGAGCGGTCGAAATTGCCCGTGACCGAGAACGACAATCCCACCTCATCCATCAGTTTCCCCGAACCCTCTTCCTCCATTTCCTTTTTCGGCATGAGCGCGCGGGTGTATTCGGTCGCCTTGCACCAGTTGGGCCGGATGCTCCTGACCGGGATGCCCCGCACCTCCGTGTGCATCGGATTGAATGACGCGCGCAGCCACCACGCCTCCTTGCCCTGCTTTAGCGTGTAGAATCCCTGCGCCTGTGCGGCGGTGGCGAAGACGGTGAGGATGATGGCGAGCGCGACGCGTGTCATGACCATGAAATAGCTCGTAGCCCGGATGAAGCCTAGAGCGCGTTTACGCGCGTCTGCGACGCGCTATGGCGAAATCCGGGACCGGCCCATCCCCACAACGCAGAGCTACCCGGATTACGCCGCCGCTTCATCCGGGCTACGCTTCCCCAACACAGAGGGGAAACGCCATCATGAAAGTCTCCGACGCCATCGCCGAGATCCTGCGCCGCGAAGGCGTGGAGACCATCATCGGCTATCCGGTCAACCACATCCTGGAGCGCGGCGCTGCCACCGGGATCCGCCCGATCATCGTGCGCCAGGAGCGCACCGGCCTGCACATGGCCGACGCGATGTCGCGGGTGACCTCGGGCCGGCAGCTCGGCGTGTTCGTGATGCAGCACGGGCCCGGCACCGAGAACGCCTATGGCGGCGTCGCGCAGGCGTGGAGCGAGTCGGTGCCGATCCTCGTGATGCCGGGCGGCTATGCGCGCCGGCTCGCCTGGGTCGAGCGAAATTACAATTCCAGCGTCCAGATGCGCGGCATCACCAAGTCGGCCGAGCCGGTCACGTCGGGCAAGGAGTTGTCCGCGATCATGCGCCGCGCGTTCACGCGGCTGCGCTCGGGACGCGGCGGGCCGGTGCTGGTCGAGGTGCCGAACGATGTGTGGAACGAAGAGGCCGATCCATCCGACTACGTCGCCTCCCGGCCGCTGCGCTCAGGGCCCGACCCGGACGCGATCCGCGAAGCCGCCAAGATGCTGCTCGCCGCCAAGCGCCCGGTGCTCTATGCGGGGCAAGGCGTGCACTGGGCGGAAGCGTGGGGCGAACTGAAAGCGCTCGCCGAGCTGCTCGCCATTCCGGTCACCACCTCGTTGCAGGGCAAGAGCGCATTTCCCGAAACGCATCCCTTGTCGCTCGGCTCGGGCGGCCTCGCGATCCCGGCGCCGGTGCATCATTTCCTCAAAGAGTCCGATCTCATCCTCGGTATCGGCTGTTCGTTCACGCAGACGAACTTCGGCGTGATGATGCCGGCGGGCAAAACGATCATCCACAACACGATCGATCCGACCGACGTGAACAAGGACGTGGCCTGCGCGCTCGCCGTGCTGGGCGACGCCAAGCTCACGCTCACGGCGCTGATCGAGGAAGTCTCGCGCACGCAGAAATCGCCGCGCGATCATTCGGCGGTCGCGAAGGAGGTCAAGGGGAGTTACGACCCCTGGCTCGCCAAGTGGATGCCGAAGCTCACGCACAACGAGGCGCCGTTCTCGCCCTATCGCGTGCTGTGGGACCTGCAGCACACCGTCGATATCGCCAACACCATCATCACGCATGACGCGGGTTCGCCACGCGACCAGCTTTCGCCGTTCTGGCGCTGCACGACTCCCCTCTCCTACATCGGCTGGGGCAAGACCACGCAGCTCGGCGCCGGACTTGGATTTGCGATGGGCGCGAAGCTCGCCAAGCCCGACAAGCTCTGCATCAATGTGTGGGGCGACGCCGCGATCGGCTTCACCGGCATGGACTTCGAGGCGGCGGTGCGCGAGCGCATCCCGATCCTGTCGATTCTCCTGAACAATTTCTCGATGGCGATCGAGCTGAAGGTGATGCCGGTCTCGACCGAGAAATACCGCTCGACCGACATCTCGGGCGACTACGCGGCGTTCGCGCGCGCGCTCGGCGGCTATGGCGAGCGCATCGAGAAGCCCGCCGACATCGTCCCGGCGATCAAGCGCGGCATCAAGGCGACGCAAGAGGGGAAGCCCGCCCTGCTGGAATTCATTACGACGAAGGAGGTGGAGGTGTCGAAGTTTTAGCTCTGCCCTCTCACTCGTCATGCGCGGGCTTGACCCGCGCATCCACGTCTTCCTTGCAGTGCAGCAGCAAGTCGTGGATGGCCGGGACAAGCCCGGCGATGACGGAGATGCCGCCTACATTGACACCCTGCCCCATCGGCCTACATTAACGTTGTTCCGAGGGGTGCCCTGTTCGGGCTGAGAGTTCGCGGACACGCGAAGACCCTTTGAACCTGATCCGGGTCATGCCGGCGAAGGGACAGGACACGTGAATACATCGATATTCCTGGCAAAGCTGATCGGGCCGTTGGCGCTCGTGCTCGGCTTCGGCGTGCTGTTCAACCGCGGCGCGGTTCGCGCCGTGCTCGATGAGTTCATCAACAACCGCGCGATCCTGTTCCTTGCCGGGCTGATCACCTTTCCGGCCGGGCTCGCGATCGTACTCGTCCACAATATCTGGGTCGCGGACTGGCCCGTGATCATCACGATCGTGGGCTGGCTCACCGCCTTCTCCGGCGCAATCCGCATCGTCGCGCCGGAAGGCGCCATCCGCTACGGCCGCCGCGCTTACGAGCGGCCGAACGGCCCGCTGTTCAGCGCCGCGATCTGGATCGCGCTCGGCGCCGTCCTCACCTTCTTCGGCTATGTCCGCTAACGCCCCAACGGGAGCATCCCCATGAACAAGCCTCTTCAAGCCGCCGACCTCGTCACCCCGAAGGTGACCACCGGACCCATCGCCGGATCGCGCAAGACCTACAGCGTGCCGGAGGCCGCGCCCGACCTGCGCGTGCCGATCCGCGAGATCATGCTCGATCCTTCGGCGAACGAGCCGCCGGTTGCGGTGTACGACTCCTCCGGCGTCTACACCGACGACACTGCCGGCATCGACGTCGAGCGCGGGCTCAAGCGCGCGCGCGTCGAATGGGTGCGCGAGCGCGGCGGCGTTAAGGAATACGACGGCCGCCCGATCCAGCCCGTGGACAACGGCAACGTCACCGGCAAGCATCTGGCGCGCAACTTCCCCAACACGCCGAAGCCGATGCGTGCCATCGGCGATGCGCCGATGACGCAGCTCGAATGGGCGCGCGCCGGCGTCATCACCAAAGAGATGATCTACATCGCGGAGCGCGAGA
>JAXDOA010000602.1:0-8428 GCA_034669125.1 Hyphomicrobiales bacterium | reverse complement strand
CAATCCAGCCAAGCAGGCGCTCGAACGCGCGCTTGAGCGGCAGCAGGTAGGTGAGCGATTTGCCCCTGCGCGCCATCTTGAGCCTAGAACGTCACGATGATCTTGCCGAACACCTTGCGGCCTTCGAGCCGCGCAAGCCCGCTCTCGAAGTCGGCGAGCGGCACCTCGGTGTCGATCACGGGTGTGAGGCCCGCGGCCATCTTGGCGAGGCTTTCGTGCACGTTGCGGATCGTGCAGCCGAATGAGCCGAAGATGCGGTACTGCTGCAGGTAAAGCTGGAACAGGTTGAGCTGCGTCGACTGGCCGGAGGTCGAGCCGCAGGTGACGAGCCGTCCGCCGCGCTTGAGGCACAGCAGCGAGCCGTTGAACGTGTCGGGCCCGACATGTTCGAATGCCACATCGACACCTTTCCTTCCCGTCGCCTTGCGCACCGCGGTTTCGAAGCGGTCGGTGCGGTAATTGATGACGTGGTCGGCGCCGAGCGCCTTGGCCTTTGCGATCTTCTCATCGTCGCCGACGGTGGTGAACACGGTCGCACCGATTGCCTTGGCCATCTTGATGGCGGTCGTGCCGATACCGGAGCCGCCCGCCTGCACCAGAATGCTCTCGCCAGCTTCGAGCTTGGCGTTGTCGAACAGCATATGCTGCACGGTGCCAAATGCGACCGGCGCGCAGGTGGCGTCGCGAAAGCTCACACCGGCGGGGACCGGCACCACCAGCCGCGCCGGCATGTTGACGAGATCGCGTGCGAAACCGTCGGCATGGAAGCCCATCACGCCGGAAACATTTTCGCAAAGATTGTCGCGCCCTTCGCGGCACGCCTTGCAGGTGCCGCAGGTAAGCCCGCCATAGGCGACGACATGATCGCCGGCCTTGAACGCCGTCACGCCGCTGCCGACCGCCGCGATCTCGCCCGCCGCCTCGACGCCCACCACAAGCGGCAGCTTGCGCTTGGCGAACGCCATGCCGCGCCAGCCCCACACGTCGAGATGGTTGAGCCCGATCGCCTTGATGCGGATTTGCACCTCGCCTTCGCCAGGCGGCGACGGGTCGGGCACGTCGATCAGCTCAAGCTTGCGGTCAGCAACGAGGGTCAGCGCACGCATTCAGCTCGTGTCTCCGGAAAAACGGCGGCAATATTGGATCAGCGGTGGATGCCTATCGCCGCCGTCAGCCCGCCGTCAACGGGCAGATACGCGCCGGTGATGTAGGAGGCGTGCGGCGACAGCAGGAAGGCCACGATGCCGGCGACGTCGTCGGGTTTGGCGAAGCGCTTGGCGGGAATCTGGCCCTCCATCGATTCGCGGTACTTGCCGTATTTGGCCAGCATATCGGTGTCGATGAAGCCGGGTGCAATGTAGTTGACGGTGATCCCGCGGCTCGCGCACTCGACCGCAAGCGTGCGCGTGTAGCCGAGCAGCGCGGCCTTCGTGGCGGCGTAGGCAGCATTGCCCTGATTGCCGCGCTCCGCCATCACCGAGCCGATCGCGACGATGCGGCCGTCGCGCGCGCGCATCATCGTGCGGACAAGTCCGGCGGCGAGTCGTGTGAACGACCAGAAGTTCACCTGCATGGCGGCTTCGGCCTTCTCCTGATCGAGCATGACCGCGAGCGTGTCGTAGGATTGCCCGGCGTTATGAATGAAGGCCGAGTAGGGAGCCTCCTTCTCGATCGTCGCGACCAGCGCATTCACGGCGCCCTTGTCGGCGAAGTCGGCTTGGTGCGCGGCGAATGCGCGGCCTGGATACGCGGCGGTCAATTCCTGCACCAAGGCATCCGCTTCTGCGTTGGCGGAGCGATACGTGAAGGTCACGTCATGGCCGGCCGCCGCGAGCATGCGCACGATCGCCGAGCCAAGCCCGCGTCCGCCGCCAGTGACCAGAACGCGCCGTGACGCGGGCGTGTCAGCCATCAGCGTGGCTCCCGGCTCATGACCAGCGAGACGTTCTGCCCGCCGAAGCCGAACGAGTTCGACAGCACGTGTGTCACGCGACCGTCGCGTGCCTTGTTCGGCACGACATCAAGTATGATCGACGGATCGGGAATTTCGTAATTGATCGTCGGCGGCAGCCGTTGATGCTCCAGCGTGAGGAGGCTGAACACCGACTCGATCGCGCCGGCGGCCGAGAGCGTGTGCCCGATCATCGATTTGTTCGACGAGATCGGAATGCTCTGCGCGCGCTCGCCGAACACCGTCGAGACGCCGAGATACTCGGTTTTGTCGTTTTCCGGCGTCCCGGTGCCGTGCGGATTGATGTAGTCGATGTTGTCGGGGGCGAGCCCCGCGTCATGCAGTGCGTTGCGGATGCAGCCGATGATCGGCTTCCCGTCGGGGCTCGAGCGCGTGCGATGGAAGCTGTCGGCCATCTCGCCGCAGCCGTCGATTACGCCGAGGATTTTCGCGCCGCGCGCCTGCGCCGCCTCTAAGCTTTCGAGCACGAGCACGCCGGCGCCTTCCGCCATGACGAAGCCGTCGCGGTTCTTCGAGAACGGACGCGCGGCGCCTTGTGGCGGTTCGTTGCTGGTCGAAAGTGCGGAGAGCAGCGAAAAGCGGATGAGCGACTCCTGATTCACCGAGCCATCGGTCCCGATGCACAGCGCCGCATCGGTCTCGCCGCGCCGGATCGCCTCGACGCCGAGTTGAATGGCGGTCGCTCCGGACGCGCACGCGGTCGAGAGCGAGATCGGTGAGCCTTTGGTGCCGAAGCGTTCGGCGATGCCGTCGGCAACGGAGCCGAACAGGAAGCGCTCATAGATCGCATGGAAGTTGCCGGTCTCCCCCGCGCGCATCAGATCGGCGTAGCCGAGGCCGTCATTGGCGCCTGAGGCGCGCACCAGTTCCTCGCGCTGTTCCCACTCGATCTCGACCGGCGCCACTGCGATGAACAGCGGCCCGGGAAAATCGCCGCGCTTGCCGATACCAGACTGAACGATCGCTTCTTCGGCTGCCATCTCGGCAAGACGTTCGGACAACGCCGGAGAGGTGTGCTGTTCGAGCGGAACGAAGTCGATCGAGCCGGCGATACGCGTCTTCAGGCCCGCGGTGGAAAATCGCGTGATCTCGCGGATGCCGGATTCGCCGGCGGTGAGCTTGCGCCAGTTCTCCTCGCGGCCCGCGCCGAGCGAGGTCACGACTCCCATTCCGGTGACGACGACAACCGGTCGCCCCATCCGATCCGTCTTGGCCATTCCCGTCTCCCTCACTCGACGGCTTCGACGAGGCCGAGCGCCTCGCCGCGCCAGTTTCCGACGCTCGTGACCACGACCTGCCGCAGCGCCGCGTCCATCGGGCGTTCGGTGCCCGAGGAATCGCAGGGTGGGTACAGTTGCCCGCGCTGCAGGGCCATCGCGGCAAGCGCGATATTAGCGGGAAATTGTGACTCCAGCCCGTGCCCGAGATGGGTGCCGGTGGCGCGCACGGCAAGGCCGGGACGATTCTCGAGGAATGTGCGCTCCTCCGCGGTCACCGCCGCAATGCCGGTTGCGCCGGAGATCACCGCGGCGTTGTCGGGCTTTACGCGCGCCGCAACGCCCGACCACATGCGGTCGAGTGCGCCCTTGATCGCGCCGGGCGTGCGCTTCACGTGATCGGATTCGATGCTGGTCAGCCGCGCGAACGGCTTGGCGCCGCGGTTGAGCGCGTGCTGTTTTTCCTCCAGCACCAGGAAGCCCGCGACGGTGCCAAGCTCCATGCCGCCGCCTGCGGCGGCGCGCTCCCACACATGCGTGTGCTTGTCGTGCATGACTGTGCGGCCGAGCACGTAATGCAAGACAACCTCCCAACGCTCCGCATTGTACGCGCTTCCGACCAGGCCGAGGTCGCTTTGACCTGCCGCGATGCGCGCATGCGCGATGCGCACGCTGTCCACGCCGGCCGCTTCCTCGCCCATGAAGGTGCGCGACGAGCCCGTGACGCCGTGCACGATCGAGATGTTGCCCGCCATCAGGTTGGCGAGCTGCGCAAGAAACAGGGTCGGGCGCAGATCGCTCAAAAGCCGCTGGTTCAGATAGACCTCGCGGTTTTCGGCATGGCGCAGCCCGTCGAGAATGCTGATGTCGACCTTGCCGTCGCGCTCGCCGCCGCCTGCGGCGACGATCATGTCCATCTTCGAAAGAAGCTCGGGCTTGCCTTTGACGCCGGCGCTGTCGAGCGCGAGCCCCGCCGCGTAGACGCCGATGCGCTGCCAGGTTTCCATCTGGCGCTGGTCGCCCTTCTTCGGAATTTGCTTGTCGAGGTCGAGCGCGACGACACGGTGTACCACATAGGGCGCAAACGACGTGGTGTCGGCGCTGGACGGCCCGGACAGGCCCTGCCAATGCGCCTCCAGGCTTTCGCCGAGGCATGTGACAAGCCCGATGCCGGTGATCCAGACCTCGCGCGCTTCAGCCATGGAGCACCTCCATGGGGAACGCGATTTCGGCCGCGACTTTTTCCATGCTGGCACGGAACGACGGATTGGGAAATTCGACAAGCCGGAAGGTTAGCTCCGCATTGCAGACCGCCTTTCCCTCGCACTTGATGTCGGCCTTGGTGATCGCGAAGCCGGAGCCGTCGTGCACCAGCTTCGCCGATACGGTGAGAACCTGACCCGGTGTCACGAAGGTGCGCAGCTTGGCTTCCTTCACGGCCGCGAAGAACGGCATGCGGGTGAATTTGTGCATGGCGATCAGCAGCCAGCCGGACGTCTGCGCCATCGTCTCGATCAGCAGCACGCCCGGCATCAACGGATGGCCGGGAAAGTGTCCCTCAAAGATGGTGGATTGAGTCGGGACGGTCGCTTCAGTGCGGATCGTATGGTCGCCGAGGCTGAGTTCGACAATGCGGTCGATAAGCAGGAAGTACTCGAGGCGCATGCGACCTCAATTACGCCGGCGCCGCGCCTTTGGCCGCAATCAGTTCGTCGATGCGCGCGCAGAGATTCTTCAGCACGAAATACTGCTCGGTCGTCGCTTTGCCGTCATTGACCTCCTGGGTCCATTGCTCGAGCGGCAGCTTGATCCCAAACGCCTTGTCGATTGCGAAGGCGATATCGAGGAAGTCGAGGCTGTCGATGCCGAGATCGTCGATGGCGTGGCTTTCCGGTGTGATCTTCTCGCGCTCGATGTCGCAGGTCTCCGAAATAATGTTCGCCACGGTGTCGAAAGTCGAAGACATCGGCAACCCTCTGAAATGTGTCGGTTTTTGGCAGCGGCGCCGGATCGCGCGCATCCCCCGGCCGGAGACCTGGCTCCCCGTCGGCCCCGTCTTATCGTGCGGCGTTCCGTATAGCCAAGGGATCGGATGAGTTCAATGCCGGCTCGGAAATGACCCGGCGGAACCACCATCCGCTTCAGATCGTTCTGTTGAAGTCTCGGAGGGGTGTGAACAAGACCGCGCATCGACTTTACGTCCAGCAGATCATACAACTCAAGACAGTACAGGCTGCGCTTATTCAGCTTTGCCAAGCCAATTGGGAAAGCTCAGATAGCCTTCTGCGCAACAATACATCCACTCGAGTTCAAGATTTGTTTCATTTGATCTCCTGGACACGACCTTAGGGAAGATCATCTATAGCCATCAATGATCTAGCCCTGCCACATTATTACCTTATCGCAGCCCACTCTTCGTCGGCAATTCGAACGATTTGCTGGCCAAGCGGTATTCCTATCCACAACAAAGCGAGGGACACCGCTGATGATCATGCGGAAAGTTGGATATTGGGCTCTTATCGGTTCGACCATCTTCACAGCCGCGGGGGCGGCGGAAGCAAAAAGTCAAAGACATCATTCAAGGCATTCTCATTCCATTCAGAGCGCCCACGCCGGCATGGCGTCCATGTACGGCACGAAGGGCGACGGCTACGCGGGCCGCCGCACCGCGAGCGGCGAACGTGTCAATTCCGGCGCGTTGACGGCGGCGCACAAGACCCTGCCGTTCGGCACGATGGTCCGGGTCACCAATAGCCGGACGCACAAGTCGGTGGTGGTGCGCATCAACGATCGCGGCCCGTTCGTGCGTGGCCGGGTCATCGACCTGACGCCCGCGGGCGCGCATGCGATCGGAATGTCCGGCCTTGCGCCGGTCTCGCTCGAGGTCGTCGGTAAAGGCTGAGCCGGTTATCTTGTCGGGTTGGCGGGCGGCACGTTCAACTGTGCGCAGTTCCGCCGGCCCGACAACACGCAGTCCTGATTGCGCCGCATCTCCGCAATGGCGGTCGCGAGCCACACGCCAATGGCGACAAGGATGAGGCAGGCCGCGAACGCCAGCCCGTTGTTGATCATGCGCTGGCGATAGTTGTCCGGCTCCTCGCTGCGCGCGTATTTCCCGACATCCTCGACCGGCGCCTCGCTGGGCGGCACAGGCGGGCGAGCTCGGCCGCGCCGCGCAAACGGCAGGATCCGGCCGCGCTCATCGTCCCGCTGGGGTGCATTCGGCGGCATGGTCGTGATTCTAGCACCTTTGCACGGCTGCAATGCGTGCCCTTGGCAAATCTGTCATGCATCCCGCGCGTGCGCCGGCTTCCCCGCCACATAGGTTGCCCGCACGGCGCGGTCATCCCCCAGCATCATCAGGGCGAACAGAATATCTTCCACCGATTCCGAACCCTCGTTGCGCACCTCGAGCAGCGGCGTCGCCTTCGGATCGAGCACGACCAGATCGGCCTCCTTGCCGGGCGCGATCGAGCCGATGCGATCCTCCAGCGCGAGCGCGCGCGCGCCGCCAAGCGTCGCCAGATAGAAGGCCTCGATCGCGCTGAGCGCATGCCCGTTGAGTTGCGCAATCTCGTAAGCCGCGCCCATCGTGGCCAGCAGCGAGAAGCTGGTGCCGCCGCCGATGTCGGTGCCGAGCCCGACCTGTACGGGGCGCCGCGCATCCTTCGCGGCGCCGATGCGAAAGAGGCCGGAGCCGAGAAACAGGTTGGAGGTCGGGCAGTGGGAGAGCGCCGTGCCGCTCTCGTGGCAGCGGCATAGCTCGTCCTCGGAAAGGTGCACGCCATGCGCCAGCACCGCGCGGCGGCCGATCAGCCCATGATAATCGTAGATGTCGAGATAGTTCTTCCGCTCGGGAAACAGCTCGGCGGTCCATTCGATCTCACGGCGGTTCTCAGCGATATGGGTCTGTACCAGCACATCGGGATGCTCGCGCCACAGCGCGCCCGCGGCATCGAGCTGCGCCGGCGTCGAGGTGCCGGCAAAGCGCGGCGTGATTGCGTAGAGGCAGCGCGCGCGGCCGTGCCAGCGCGCGATCAGCGCCTTGGAGTCGTCGTAGCCCTGCTGCGCCGTGTCGCGCAGCCTTTCCGGCGCATTGCGGTCCATCAGCACCTTGCCGGCCGCGATGCGCATGCCGCGCCGTTCCGCTTCGGCGAACAGCGCCTCGACCGATTGCGGATAGACCGCGCAGAACACCAGCGCGGTCGTGGTGCCGTTGCGTAACAGCTCATCGCAAAACACCTTCGCCATGGCGGCGGCGTGGGCGGGATCCTCGAACGCCATTTCGGCCGGGAATGCGTAGCGATCGAGCCAGTCGAGCAGTTGCGTGCCGTAGGAGGCGACGATCCCGGTCTGCACGTAGTGCACATGCGTGTCGATGAATCCCGGCGCGATCAGGCAACCCGAATAGTCCGTAACGGCAACGCCGGGTGGGACGCGCGTCCGCATTTCGGCGGCAGGCCCGACAGCCTCGATGAGCCCGTCGCGGCAGATCACGATCCCGTCCGTTTCGACCGCGAAGGCTTTGGCCGGGTCGGAGAGAAACGGATCGTCCCGGCAGGTCACGACCGTGCCACGCAGAACAGACACGTCCCCCGATTTTTCGGCAGCAGTCATGCGCTCCTCACAGGGATTCGCTGAGCGATTATGGCGCACGAAGGCCGCATCATCTATACGAAGCGCCGCCGCGTGGGCACGGCAGCTATGGGAGACTTATCGATGATATCTCGTGTTTTCGCCTCGGCCCTGCTGCTGGCCCTGATCGCGACCGGGGCGCAGGCCCATGACTATACGGCCGGGCCGATTGGGATCGATCATCCCTGGACGCGCGCGACCCCGAAGAACGCGCCGGTCGCGGGCGGCTACCTGAAGATCACCAACACCGGCACGGCGCCCGACCGGCTGACCGGCGGTTCGGTGGAGGTCGCCAAGCGTTTCGAGATCCATGAAATGAAGATGGACGGCGGTGTGATGAAGATGCGCGAACTCAAGGATGGGCTCGACATCGCGCCGGGCGAGACCGTCGAGCTCAAGCCCGGCTCGTATCACATCATGATGATGAACCTGTCGCGGCCGCTGACCAAAGGCGAGAAGGTCAAGGGATCGCTGACCTTCGAGAAGGCCGGCAAAGTCGACGTGGAATTCGCCGTCGAGGCGATCGGCGGAAGTCCGGCCGGTGCAAACGCCAAGGAGCGCGGCCACTGACGGATGGATGGCTGAATTCGCGCCGCGCTGCCGA
>JAXDOA010000601.1:0-7940 GCA_034669125.1 Hyphomicrobiales bacterium | reverse complement strand
TCTGGCAATGACATTTAGACTTGCTGGCGGATCTTGCGGCTGATCGAGAAAAAGCGCGGCTGGCCGCGCTCGTTGGTGGCGCGCGCGGTGACGACTTCGCCGACAACAAGCCCCGTCGCCGCGTCATTCTTGTGGACGCGGAAATATTCGCGGTCCGACAGATCGAGCTGACGCGGGATCGGGAAGACGGTGCCCGAGACCAGTGGACCCCCGTTTCGGTCGACCACCCAGATATCGGCGAGTTGCGGCAGCGTATCGGTCAGCGCGTGCAGGCGCCCGTTGAAGCCGGCCTCTGTCGCGCGGATGTCGTCGTCGGTGACGTTGTCGAGCAGTTCGTCGACATAGCGCGAGGAGAGCTCGATCGTCTCGAGCACCTTCAGCGCGTGCTCGTAGACCGTGCCGAGATTGCGCCGCAGCCGGTCCTGGGCATCCTCCTCGTGCTGGCGATAGGAGATCACGGAGCCGACCGCGAATACCGCGATCGGAAAGACGATCGCGGCCGCCAGCATCCAGTGCGCCGCCCGCTCGGCGCGGCCCGTGCCTCCGGCGCGGAGCGGCGCGACGATATCGACGAAGAAACGCTTCATTCAGGCGGTGGTCCCGATGCGCCGGCAGACGCGAGAGCGACGCTACGGTGAACCGGCCGCAAACTCAATCAGTGCTGCCATGCGCGAAAGTTCCACCTTGCGGCTTTTATCGCTGAAGGCGAGACGCTAGGGTGGGGTTAACGCGCGCAACGACGAATTCGGAGGAAATGATGGCCCAGGTTCAACGCAAGCAGCAGGCGCGCGACTGGCCGTTCGCCGTCAAGCCGCTGCATCCGGCGCTCGGCGTCGAGATCACCGGCATCACGCTCGCGGAAGCCGTCGAGCCGAAAATGTTCGGCAAGGTGTACGAGGCGTTCCTCGACCACGAACTCATTCTGTTCCGCGACGTCGACCTGCCGCCCGCGACGCAGGTCGCGTTCGCACGCTCGTTCGGCGAAATCCAGATCCACGTGATGAACCAGTACCAGAAGTATCCGGAATTCCCCGAGATCTACATGCTCACCAACGCCGACAAGGACGGCAAGCCGACCGGCAAGCATCCCGACAAGGGCACGCTGCATTGGCACACCGACGGCTCGTGGCGCGAGCGCACTGGCCAAGCGACCATGATGTACTCGGAAGTGTGTCCGCCGGTTGGCGGCGAGACCGAGTTCGCCGACATGTATGCGGCCTACGACAATCTGCCGGCCGAGATGAAGAAGAGGATCGAGGGCAAGCGCGCGATCCACAATCTCGATTTCTCGCGCACGCGCCGCCACGGCGAGGACCCGATGACGGCGGCGCAGAAGGCCAAGGTGCCGCCGATCGCGCATCCGATCGTGCGCGCGCATCCCGAGACCGGGCGCAAGGCGATCTTCCTCGGCGACCACGCGCAGGAAATCGAGGGCATGGATTACGACGAAGGCCGCGCGCTGATCGAGGAGCTCAACGTGCTGATCACGCCGCAGAAGGACGTCTACACGCACGTGTGGTCGCCGAACCAATGCATCGTGTGGGACAATCGCTGCACGCTGCACCGCGCGACCGGGTTCGACGAGGCGAACCACGTGCGCGTGATGCGGCGGTGCACGATCAACGGGGACAGGCCGTTTTGATATCGTAGGGTGGGTTAGCGCGAAGCGCGTAACCCACCGCATCAGTTCACCATGTAGAGCTAAAGAGCGGCGGGTTACGCTTCGCTAACCCGCCCTACGAAGGAATCCTCATGCCCCCCAAAATTCTCGTCTCCTGCCCCTCCGCCGAGGTCGCCAATATCGCGCGCGAGATGGCGCCGGGCGGTTTCGAGACCGTGGTGGTCCATAACGATGCCGAGGTCGTCTCCAACCTGCCCGGTATCGAGTACATGATCTGCTATCCGCACATTCCGATGAAGGATGAATTCTACAAGGCGGTGCCGAAGCTCCGCCTCGTGCAACTGCTCTCAGCCGGATACGACAATGTCGATCTCGAAGCAGCCAGGCGCGCGAAGGTGCCGCTCTCGAACAACGGCGGCGCGAATGCGATCTCGGTGTCCGAGCATGCGCTGATGCTGATGCTCACGGTCTATCGCAAGGTGGTGTGGCAGCACGCGAGCGTGTCGGGCGGGCGCTGGCGCGGCAACGGGCCGGCGCCGCGCATGTATGAACTGCACGACAAGACGCTCGGCATCATTGGGCTCGGCACCATCGGCAAGAAGGTGGCGCGGCTCGGCCGCGCGTTCGGCATGCGGGTGCAGTATTTCGACATCGCGCGCCTCTCCGAAGACGAGGCTGACGCGCTCGGCGTGCGCTTCCGCCTGCTGCGCGAACTGATCCGCAGCTCCGATGTGGTGTCACTGCACGTGCCGCTCAACTCATCGACACGCCACATGATCGGCAAGGACGAGTTGGCGCTGATGAAGCCGACCGCGATCATCGTCAACACCTCGCGCGGGCCGGTGATCGACGAGAGCGCGCTCGCCGCGCATCTTTCGGCGGGCAAGATCTTCGGCGCCGGCCTCGACGTGTTCGACCAGGAGCCGCCGCCGTCGAACAATCCGCTGTTCCGGCTCGACAACGTGGTGCTCACCGCGCACTTTGCCGGCCCCACCTGGGATAATCACGTGGCGCGCTTTCGCAACGCGTTCGACAACGTGCAGCGCGTCGCGCGCGGCGAGCCGCCGCTCTGGGTCGTGCCGGAGCTTGCGGATTAGCCCCGCCGCTGCTGAGCGCGGCCGCGTCTACATCAGGCGGACGGCGCGCTATTCGCTAGCGGCCTTGCTCCGCCCGACCACGGCGTCGGGCACCGAGTCCACCGAGGCGAAATATGGTTTGATGTCGATCAGCGGCGTGCCGTCGAGGCAGTCGAGGCCGATGACCGACAGCGTCGTGCCCTCGACACGCACGAGCCGCACCACGCTCATTGCTATTGGGTTGGGCCGGACCGGCGAGCGCACCGAGAATGTGCCACGCGGCTCGGGATGATGGCGCGGCGCCTGCATCAGGAGATCGCGCCGCGCCTGGTGCATGAAATAGAGCAGCACGAGATGCGAGCAGCCTGCGACGCCGTCGAGCGCCGCCGCATAGCGCGGATCGAGCTCGATGGTGCATTCGGCGTCCGAACCGCGCGCATTCTTCGGGCACTGATCGCGCCGCGTCCACGGCGTGCGGATACGGCCGATGAAATAGACGCCGGCATCGAATGTCTCCGGCAGCGCGACCGCGATCTCGCCTTCGCGAATGTCTTCACTCATGCGAGATCGCTTAGCACTTCCGGCCGACTTAGTTCAGCGGCTTGATGTCGTCCGGTGCCTGCGGCGGCGTCTTGATGGCGATCGCCTTGAAGTGGCCGCCACTCTCGACCTTGGTGCCGCCGTGCGCGGTGCCTTTCGGGATGATGACGAGATCGCCCGGCTTGATCTGCACTTCCTTGTCGCCAAGCCAGATCGTGCCGGTGCCTTCGAGATAATACTGAATCTCGTGAGCGTTCATGTGCATGTGCTTCGGCACGGGGCCATGCTGCACCGCGAGCGTCATCCCGTCCTGTACGACCAGGGCCTTGTTTCGCATTCCAGTGCCCGACGGCATGCTGAGCTTGTCGCCGGCGAGGTCCGGAACGTGAATCACCATCGGTGTGAGTTCGGGAGCCTGCGCCTGAGCTTGCGAGGGATGGAAGCGTGAAACTGTCATGCCCGCGACGAAGGCGAGGGCGACGGAACCGAGAAACACGGCGCGATGCATCAGAGCCTCCCTGATATTGTTTTATTGAGCGGCGAACGGTATTCCGCCGCCCACCGCCTGCACAAGGACGTCCTTTGCGTATCTCCATCGCCGACATCACGAACGCGTTTCCCGACTACCGCGTCGCATTCGTGGTGGCCGAGAACCTCGCCATCGCGCCGGAGCGGCCTGCCCCGCTCGATGCGCTGATTGCGGAGCGCGAGGAAGCCGCGCGTGCGCGCTGGGGCGGCACGGAGTTCTCGCAGATCCCCGGCATTGCGGCATGGCGCGCCGCCTACAAGGGCTTCGGCATCAAGCAGACACGTTACAGAAGCTCGGTCGAGCGGCTGGTGAAGAACGTGCTCGCCGGCCGCTCGCTCGCGCGCGTGAACGCGTTCGTCGATCTCTACAATGCGGTGTCGCTTGCCCACGTGCTGCCGCTCGGCGCCGACGATCTCGACCGCGTCACGCCGCCGCTCACGTTTCGCTATACGCGCGAGGGCGACAGCTTCGTCGACATGGCGGAGGAGGGCGATGTGCCCGAGGCCCCGAAACCGGGGGAAGTGGTCTATGCCGACGCGGCCCACGTGCTGTGCCGGCGCTGGAACTGGCGGCAGGATGCCCGCTCGCTGATCACCCCGCAGACCGCGCGGGCGGTCGTGACCGCGCAGGCGAACGGCGCCGGGGACGTGTCGGCGGGTGCGGACGATCTGATTGATTTGATAGGGAAATTCTGCGGCGGCCAAGCCCGCGCGGTCGTTCTTGATCGGGCTCAACCGACATCCGATCTGTAGGCAGCGGCCCGCGGTCTGCCCACAGGATCAGTGAATCGACCTGCAGCGGCTTGCCCCCGCCTTGCCGATGACATAAAGATATCCTTATATGTTTATGTGAAACAGTTGGGACCTGTCCCACGATGCGTTCGGCGCCACTCGATTTCGACTCCCTGCACGCAGCGCTGCGCGCCGCCGGCGAGGGCACGCGGCTGCGCGTTTTGGCGCTGCTCGCCGAAGCCGACCTCACGGTTTCGGACCTCACGAAAATCCTGCGCCAGTCGCAGCCGCGTATCTCGCGTCACCTCAAGCTTCTGGCCGAAGCCGGTCTGGTCGACCGTTTCCGCGAAGGAAGCTGGGCGTTCTATCGCCTCGGCGAGCGCGGCGGCGTCGCCGACATCGCGCAGATGCTGGTCGGCCGGCTCGATCCCGCCGATCCGGTGGTGCTGCGCGATCGCGGCCGCCTCGCCGCCGTGCGTGCCGCGCGCGCGGCGTCGGCACAAACCTACTTCAGCCAGCACGCCGCCGAATGGGATCGCATCCGCCGCCTGCACGTGACCGATGCGGCGGTCGAGGGCGCGGTGCAGACCGCGCTCGCGGATCGCCCCATTCGTTCGCTGCTCGATCTCGGCACCGGCACGGGGCGCATGCTCGAATTGTTCGGCCCAGACATCGAGCGCGGGCTCGGCATCGACATGTCGCTCGACATGCTGGCGCTCGCGCGCGCGCGGCTGGAGCGCGCCGGGCTGAAGCATTGCAGCGTGCGCCAGGGCGACATCTACGAACTGCCGGTGCCGAAGGACTCCTTCGACGTCGTCGTGATCCATCAGGTGCTGCACGTCCTCGACGACGGCGCGCGCGCGATTCACGAGGCCGCGCGCACCTTGCGCCCGCAGGGCCGCCTGCTGATAGTCGATTTCGCGCCGCACGATCTGGAGTTCCTGCGCGAGGAGCACGCGCATCTGCGCCTCGGCTTCACGCCCGAGACGGTGGAGCAATGGATGAAAGCAGCCGGCCTCGACGTGGCGCTGCATCGCACGCTGCCGCCGGAGCCGGGCCCGGACGGAAAGATCGCCGTGTCGCTGTGGCTCGCGCGCGATCCGCGGCTCGCGCTGGTGTCGTCGGCTCAAGGAGCTGCCTGATGAGCGACAGTGAGCGGGCAAGCCGCAACGTCGGGAGCCCTCGCATCCACGTCTCGTTCGAGTTCTTCCCGCCGAAGACCGACGAGATGGAGCGCACGCTGTGGGAATCGATCGAGCGTCTCGCGCCGCTGCGGCCGAATTTCGTCTCCGTCACGTACGGTGCGGGCGGCTCGACGCGCGAGCGCACGCACGCGACGGTGAAACGCATCCTCGCCGAGACCGCGCTGACGCCGGCCGCGCATCTCACCTGCGTGAGCGCGACGCGCGATGAGGTCGATGACGTGATCCGCGCGTACCACGGCGCCGGCGTGCGCCACATCGTGGCGCTGCGCGGCGATCCGGTGGGTGGCGTCGGCGAAAAATACGCGCCGCATCCCGGCGGATACCAGAATGGCGCCGACCTCGTAGCCGGCATCAAGCGCATCAGCGATGCGGAAGTGTCGGTGTCTGCCTATCCGGAAAAGCATCCGGACTCAGGCTCGGTCGATGCCGATATCGACATGCTCAAGGCCAAGGTCGATGCCGGCGCGACGCGCGCCATCACGCAGTTCTTCTTCGAGAACGATCTCTACTTCCGCTACCTCGATCGCGTGCGGGCGCGCGGCATCGCGGTGCCGGTCACACCCGGCATCCTTCCCGTGCAGAATTTCAAGCAGGCCAAGGGCTTCGCGGAGCGCACCGGCGCCTCGGTGCCGGATTGGCTGGCGGCACGCTTCGACGGACTCGATAGCGATCCCGCGACGCGCAAGCTGATCGCGGCAGCCATAGCCGCCGAGCAGGTGCTCGATCTGGTCGATCGTGGCGTCAGCGACTTTCATTTCTACACCATGAACCGGGCCGATCTCGTCTACGCGATCTGTCATCTGCTGGGCTTGCGTCCCGCCGTAAAGGAAGCCGCGTAATGAGCGTTGAGAAGACCCTGCTCGCGGAAGCCGCCAAGCGCATCCTCATTCTCGATGGTGCGATGGGCACCATGATCCAGGAATACAAGTTGGATGAGGCGGGCTATCGCGGTGCGCGCTTCGACGCCTGGAACCGCGAGGTGCGCGGCAACAACGATCTGTTGAATCTCAGCCAGCCGAAAGCGGTGCGCGACATCCATCTCGCATACTTCCGCGCGGGGGCGGACATCGTCTCGACCAACACGTTTTCGTCCACGTCGATCGCGCAAGCCGACTACGGCATGCAGGACATCGCCTACGAGCTCAACTTCGAGGGCGCGCGGCTGGTGCGCGCGGCGGCAATCACGGCCGAGAACGAGGACGGACGCAAGCGCTTCGTCGCGGGCGCGCTCGGGCCGACCAACCGCACGGCGTCGATCTCGCCGGATGTCTCCAACCCCGGATTTCGGGCGATCACGTTCGATCAGCTGCGCGAGGCTTATGCCGAGCAGGTGCGCGGATTGCTCGAGGGCGGCGCCGACCTGCTGCTGATCGAGACGATTTTTGACACTTTGAATGCCAAGGCCGCGATCCACGCCATCATGGACGAGACCGAGGCGCGCGGCGTGAAGGTGCCGGTGATGATCTCGGGCACGATTACCGACCTCTCAGGCCGCGTGCTGTCGGGCCAGACGCCGGCGGCGTTCTGGAATTCGATCCGGCACGCGGCGCCGTTCTCCGTCGGGCTCAACTGCGCGCTCGGCGCCAAGGAGATGCGCGCGCACATCGACGAATTGTCGCGCATCGCCGGCACGCTGGTGTGCGCCTATCCGAATGCCGGCCTGCCGAATGAGTTCGGGCTTTACGACGAGAGCCCGGAGTTCATGGCCGGCCTGCTGGAAGAATTTGCCAGTGCGGGCCTCGTGAATATCGTCGGCGGCTGCTGCGGCACCACGCCGGCACACATCCGCGCCATCGCGGACGCCGTGAAGGACAAGCCGCCGCGCAAGATCCCGGACATTGCGCCGCTGCTGCGTTTATCCGGCCTCGAGCCGTTCACGCTCACGGCGGAAATCCCGTTCGTCAATGTCGGCGAGCGCACCAATGTCACCGGCTCGGCCAAATTCCGCAAGCTGATCACCGCCGGCGACTTGACCGCCGCGCTCGCAGTCGCGCGCGATCAGGTCGAGAATGGCGCGCAGGTGATCGACGTCAATATGGACGAGGGCCTGCTCGACTCCGAAGCCGCGATGGTGAACTTCCTGAACCTGATCGCGGGCGAGCCGGACATCGCGCGCGTGCCGGTGATGATCGATTCATCGAAGTTCAGGATCATCGAGGCCGGCCTGAAATGCGTGCAGGGCAAGGCGGTCGTCAACTCCATCTCGATGAAGGAGGGCGAGGAGGAGTTCATCAAGCA
>JAXDOA010000600.1:0-8605 GCA_034669125.1 Hyphomicrobiales bacterium | reverse complement strand
GTTACTCTATGTCGGCCACACCGCGTCCGCGCCGAGTTCGGGCCAGCCGATTGCGCGGCCGGCTTTCTTCGCCGCCTCCGCGCCAGAAAGCTTGCCGTCCCAATTGGCCGCGATGATGCGCTGGCCGGTGTAGTCGGCGGCCTCGTCGGACACGAGCCAGCACGCCGGCGGCCCCATGATGGCGGGCCGCAGCATCTTGGTGCGATCCCAGCCGGCGCCGGCCCCGACAATGGCGGTGTCGGTCGGCCCGCCCGGGATCAGCACATTCACGGCGATGCGGTCGCGTTCCAGCTCCTGCGCCCAGACCGCCGACATCGCCTCCAGCGCGGACTTGGTGGCGCCGTAGGGGAGGATGCGCAGCATGGTGCGGAAGCTCGTCGTGACATTGATCACGCGACCGAACCCGCCTTGCCGCATGTGGGGCAGCGCCGCCTGCGTCACCAGCCACGGCGCGCGCGTATTGATGGCGAAGAAGTTGTCCCAGGCCTCGCAGGTCAGCTCCTCGATGCAGGGCCAGTTGATTTCGGCGTCGGGACGCAACGACGAGACCCCGATGCCGGCATTGTTGATCACCGCATCGAGCCTTCCGAACCGCGCGACCGTGGAGGCAACCGCCTCGCGGCATCCCGCCTCGCTGGCGAGGTCGGCCATGATCGGAAGAATGCGGTCGGTCGTGGCGAGCCGCTTCAGCCCTTCGGCATCGCGGTCGATGGCCGCGACCGAGTGGCCGGCGCCGATCAGCGCGTTCGTGATCGCCGACCCGATGCCGCCGGCCGCGCCGGTGACCAAAACAACGCGACTGTTTACCATTTATCCGTCCACCTTTATTCCCGCCGCGCGGATTACCGGACCCCAGCGGTCCATCTCGGATTTGAGATGCACGGCAAGCTCGGCCGGCGCAGAGCCGACCACTGTCGCGCCGAGTTGCGCATAGCGTGCCTTCACGGGCGGATGCCGCAGTGCCGCCACCGCGTCGCGATGCAGCTTGGCGATGATGTCCGCCGGCGTTCTTGCGGCGACAAACAGCGCGAACCAGGACGAGACGTCGTAGCCCGCCACGAATTCGGCGATCGCCGGAAGGTCTGGCACCTCGGGCTGGCGCTGCGCGGTGGTCACCGCGAGTCCGCGCAACTGCCCGCCCTGCACATAAGGAAGCGTCGAAGGGAAGTTTGAAAAGATCGCGTCGACGCGTCCCGGCAGCAGGTCGTTGAGCGCCGGCCCCGCGCCGCGATAGGGGATGTGCGTAAGATTGATGCCGGCAAGGTGCTTGAACAACTCGCCGCAGAGATGCAGCGAGGTGCCGATGCCGGACGACGCATAGGTGAGCTTGCCGGGATCGGCCTTCGCGGCCGCTATGAACTCCGGCACCGAGCGATAGGCGGAGGAATTCGATACGGCCATGATGTTTGGGTAGATGCACATCAACGTCACGGGCGAAAAATCCGCGACCGGGTCGTAGCCGAGGTTCGGATAGATGAACTGGTTGATCGCATGGCCGATCGAGCAGATGTAGACCGTGTAGCCGTCGGCTTCCGAATTGAGCACCGCTTGCGCCGCGATATTGCCGCCCGCGCCGCCCTTGTTCTCGATCACCATCTGCTGGCCCCACATCTCGCTCAGGCGGTTGGCGAGGATGCGGGCGGCATTGTCGACCGCGCCGCCGGGCGGGAACGGCACGATCAGGCGCACGAAGCGCGACGGATAGTTCTGCGCATGCGCCGCCCGCGCGAATGCGGGCGCCGCCAAGGCGGCGCCGCCGAGCGCGATGAAGCGGCGGCGATGCATGGACGTTTCCCGATCTTTGTGCTGGAACCTTAAGGTTGCCCCCCGGTGGCGGCAAGGCGACGATTGCAGTCAGGACAGCGGAGAACCCCGATGGCGAAATTCGACAGCATTCTTGGAACGGTCGGCAACACGCCGGTGGTGCGCATCAACAGGCTCGCGCCCGCGCATGTGAACCTGTTCGTCAAGATCGAGGCGTTCAATCCGCTCGGCTCGGTGAAGGATCGTCTCGCGCTCGGCGTGATCGAGGCCGCTGAAAAGTCCGGCGAGCTCAAGCCCGGGCAGACCGTGATCGAGGCGACCTCGGGCAACACCGGCATCGGGCTCGCGATGGTGTGCGCCGCCAAGGGCTATCCGCTGGTGGTGACGATGGCCGAGCCGTTTTCCGTCGAGCGGCGCCGCCTGATGCGCTTCCTCGGCGCCAAGGTGATCATCACGCCCGCGGCCGGACGCGGCTTCGGCATGGTCGCCAAGGCCCAGGAGCTTGCCAAGCAGAATGGCTGGTTCCTGACGCGCCAGTTCGAGAACGAAGCCAACCCCGACATGCACTCGCGCACCACCGCGCGCGAGATCATCAACGACTTCAAGGGCGAGAAGCTCGACTATTGGGTCACCGGCTTCGGCACCGGCGGCACGCTCAAGGGCGTCGCGCGTGTGTTCGAGAAAGAAATGCCCGACACCAAGATCGTGGTGTGCGAGCCGGCCGATGCGCCGATGCTTTCCTCCGGTACGCCGCAGAAACGCAATCCGGACGGCACGCCCGCCGAGCCGAACGCCGCGTTCAAGCCGCATCCGATGCAGGGCTGGAGCCCGGACTTCATCCCGAAGCTGACCGGCGACGCCGTGGACATGAAGGTGATCGACCGCATCCTCACCATCGCGGGTTCCGACGCGATCAAATGCAGCAAGGACCTGGCGCAGAAGGAAGGTATTTTCGTCGGCATCACGGCAGGCGGCACGTTCGCGGGCGCCTTGCAGGTCGCCGCCGATGCGCCGAAGGGCGCGAACATCCTCGCCATGCTGCCCGACACCGGCGAACGCTATCTCTCGACGCCGCTGTTCGCCGATATTCCGGCCGACATGACCGAGGAAGAGCAGGCGATTTCCCGCTCCACGCCGAGCCATCAGATGAAGCCTGCGGCGTGAAGGGAAGGCGCGAAATCGTCCAAGAGTCAATCTTGCGTCGAAGTTCCACGAGGCCCAAACTCCCCCGAGGTTCCTTATCGGCAACCTGCGGGGGAGGACACGATGCGTAGGCATAAGTGGCTGCTTTCGGGCGTGACGGCGGCGCTGGCGCTGTTTCCACTCGCCGCCCAGGCGCAAGTGCTTAAGGTCGTCGAGGTCAACGCGCCGGCGATCAATTGTGTGTTTGCTCCAAGCTGCACCATCACGGTCAGCGACACGACCGGCAATCTTCTGCTACCGACGCTGACGCCGGGCACCGCATGGCTGCAGTCGCGCACCTTCACGGCTCAGGGCGGGACGCCAGGGGCGGGCACGACCGGCTACGAATATCGCCTGAGCATGACGCAGACCGCCGTTCCGGCGGAGTGCGTGACCGGGCTGACGCTCAACTTCGGTCCATCCAAGCAATTGCCGTACAAGGACAATGCGCTCGCCGACGTCTACGTCGTCACGACCGGCGGGCTCGGGACGATCGGCATCAAATCGGCCGAGCGGTTCGGCGACGTGATCGTGTTCGAATTCAAGGCGCCGCTGTGTGCCGACGGTCCGCCCGACATCAAGCGCACGACGTTCTTCTTCGGGCTTGCCGCGCCGGCCGCGCCGATGCACGTGAACGCAACGGTGCCGGTGATCGGCGTTCCGTCGATCTATGCGGTCGACGCGCGGGTGCCGACGCATCCGGTTGCGGCCGATCCGCCCGGGGGATTGTGAACCGCCGGCCGGCTCGGCTGGAGTGCCACGCTCATTCCGCAGCCTGACGCGACGGCGGACGGATTCGTTCGAGGCCGTCTGCCTCGCTGGCCGATATTGTTGTGCGCACGATCGTGCGCGCCTCGTGCGCGGGCCATGGCCGGCCGCGATGCATCGTGGCGCGGTTATCCCACATCACAACATCTCCGCTCTGCCAACGATGCACATAGCTTGATCCGGGCGCAGTCGCAGCCGCCATCAGTTCATCGATGAGTTTTTTCCCCTCAGCCGGATCCATGCCCTCGATCGCATAGGCATGCGAAGCCAGATAGAGGGCGCCACGGCCATTTGCCGGATTCCTCCAAACCATGCGCCAACATTGCGGCGGCAGCGCCGACCGTTCCTCGGGGGTCGCGAGGCCTGGCGCGATCTGCCCACGAGAATGAGCGTAGTCGTGCCAGGCGAAGGAATTCTCCAGCTTTTTTTGCAAGGCCGGGCCGAGGCGTTCAAAGGCGAGACGCGTCGACACGTATTCGGTCTCTCCGCCACTCGCCGGAATGACGCGCGCCGAGAGCACCGACGTCAGCGCAGGCACGCGCTTGAACGATGAATCGGTATGCCAGAGCTGGTTCGCTTTGTTGCGCAGCGACAGACGATGATCGGCTGGAACGACCTTGCCGTCCTCACCGATGGTCGTGAGCACCGCGAAATAGGTGCCTGCGCTGGCCGAGCCGACTTTGGTTGTTTCGGGTGTTCCGAAACGTCGCGAGAACGCGAGCTGGCCCTCGTCGGTCACGTCCTGACCGCGAAAAACCAGAACGGAATGTTCTTCGAACGCCGCGCGCACCGCAGCATATGCGGCATCGTCCGCCGTGACGTCGCTCAGGGTAATGCCGCGCAGCTCGGCAGCAAAACCCGGCCCAAGAGGGAGGATTTCCATCGGCATTCCTCCGCGGTTTCGTTCTTGGGTAACTTCACCTGAAGGCGTCGGGTTGGCAAGGCGGGCCTGGCTCATCACGCGTCGCAGGCGGCAGCGATCCGCTCGCGCATCGCTTCATCGGGCATGCGTCCCAAACCAGCCCGCGCATTGTCGGCCATATGCTCGGGGTTACCGGTTCCGGGAATCGCGCAGGTCATGGCCGGGTGACTGACCACGAACTTGAGCAAGAGCTGCGACCAGCTCGTGCAATCGATCTCCGCAGCCCAATCGGGTAGCGGGCGGCCACTGACCGCGCGCAGAGCGGAGCCACTCGCCAGCGGATAGTTGGCAAGCACCGCGATGCCGCGCTCGGCCGCCAGCGGCAGCAGGCGACGTTCCGCCGCGCGATCCACGGCGGAATAATTGAATTGAACGAAATCCAGAGGCTCCGCGCGCATGACCGCTTCGAGGTCTGCAAAGGCGCTAACCGTGTAGTGCGTGATGCCGAGGTAACGGATGCGCCCGGCTTCCTTACATCTGCGCAACGTCGGTAGATGAAGCTTCCAGTCGAGCAGATTATGGATCTGCATCAGATCGATCTTGTCGGTCTTGAGCAGCTTGAACGAATTTTCCATCTGCGCGATGCCGGCTTCGCGTCCGCGCGTCCATACCTTGGTGGCAATGAAGGCCTTCGTGCGCGCGTTCGATTCTGCGAGCAGATTGCCCGCGACGGCTTCGGCCCTGCCATACATCGGGGAACTGTCGATCACCGAACCGCCGGCGGCGAGCAAAGCAGCAAGCACCTGGTGAAGCCGAGCGTGGGCGGCGCTTTGCGAACTGACGTCGAATCCGCGATAGGTGCCACAACCAATGACGGGTAGCTGTTCGCCGCTGGATGGAATGGGCCGTGTGAGCATCATCGTTTGGTGTTCTATCACGAACGCCGCCGGCACAGACCGGTGCCCAACGCCTGATCCCATGCAAATCGCGCCGTTGCCGCTGCCGCCCGGCTGCGTTATGCACACTCCGACGCGCCCGTAGCTCAGCTGGATAGAGCGCTGCCCTCCGAAGGCAGAGGTCAGGGGTTCGAATCCCTTCGGGCGCGCCAGTTTCTTACATTCTTGGAAATTGGGGTAAGCAGGGGGTAAGCAAAAAAACGCTCGGGGAGCGAAGTCAGACTATGAAGCGAGCGTTGTTTGCGTATCTGCGCCCCTCGCTGAGCAGCTTTCTTTCCGCCTCCATCAAAAGACCAATTTATTTATTGGACTTTCGCGGAAAGCTTCGTTCGTTCAAGGCGATAGAGCACGGGAAAATTCAAACAATGCGGCAATTGGGGATCGCGTCAAAATGCCCCCCCCCACCCTGCCGCCTCTAAGCCCGCACAGCCCCGCCGCGCCAGCCGGTCATTGGGGTGATGCAGCCGCTTTGAGTGAGCTTGTCAGTCAGGGCCCAAGAATCTCGAGATACCGAGTGCTGCACAAAAGTGCGGCGAGCGGGATGGCATGTATCGCCATGCCTGCCCAGTGCAGCCGGCGCAGGCGCCGCACCGCACCGGTATCGCCGGAGTCGCGTGCGTGCAGTTCTGCGTCCATGTGTCTGACGAACCAGCGGCGGGCGAACATTGCAAAGGCAGCGATCATGGCAGCTTCGAGCGCAATAAGGGGCCGGCCGGCCACAAACAGCGCGAGCGCACCAATGGCGGCGGCAATGCTCAGCGTTAGGAAGTAGTAGTTGAACTGTCCGCGTAGTAGCGTCGTGACAGTCGGGATTTCCAGGCTGACCAGCAGGAACGTGGGCGATGTCATCTGGAAATAGAACATCACGCACAGCAGGATGATGAAAGCTGCCAGTGCCAAGCCATCCATTGTCATGCGTGTGCCGCCCCGTTGAAACTAAGCGGCGTCAGCATCGTGGTCCCCACTCGCCGCGATTCCTCATCAATCTCCGTCAGCAGCATCCCGATCAGAGTGTGTTCGTGGGTATGCTTATGCTCGTGCTGTTTTGACGGGCGAGCGCCAGAATAGCACATTCCGGGCAACCGTCTCGGCAGCGCGCTAACGCCTAGCCTTTGCCCGAGCGCGGACACCTGGCCCCTGCTTTTCGTCGTCGGGCAGGAAGGTGACGCCGCCCTAGACGAATGCGGCCATGATCTTGGCTAGGGCTTCCTCCCGCCCCATCTCGCGCCACTTGTCCAGCCTGGTCCCGGAGCCGCCGACTAGCGGGTGTCCGCCTTGATCCACTGCACCGCAGAGCCGCCGACATCGGCATTCGTCGCAAGGTCGGCAATCGACCACCGCAACGCGGCACGCGCCGTACGGACTTGTGCGCCGGCGACAGGAGGGGCGATGGCGACTTTAGGATTGATGCGTTCGCCGGCAGGCGGGAGCACCGAGCTTGCGGCCGGACGATGACTCAGGGGCCTAGTATGATTTAGTGGCGCTCTACCGGGCAATCAGCAGGAGATAATCCATGAGCCATCGTTTTATGATGTCAGTCGCGATAGCGGCGCTGATCGCCGGAACCGACGCGCAGCGAGCTGACGGCAAGCTCTCCACCGAGCAGCGCACCAAGATCACCACCGTGCTCAAGAGACAGCACGTTCAGCCGGTGACCAACGTCAACTTCTCGATTTCGGTCGGCACCCGCGTGCCGCTCAACGTCGGCTACCATCCGCTTCCGGTCGAAATCGTCACGATCTATCAGGATTGGCGCGGCTATGAGTTCTTCCTCGTCACCGACCAGATCGTCGTGGTGAACCCTCGTACGCGGGAGATCGTCGCCGTCATCGACGAATAATTCTCTAGTTGGCGGCCTCGTCATTCCAGAGACGCGGGGGGAAATAGAACATCACGCACAGCAGGATGATGAAAGCTGCCAGTGCACAAGTAATTCAAGGAATTTCGGGTAAGCAGGAGAAATCTCCCACCTTTGCCCTCCGAAGGCAGAGGTCAGGGGTTCGAATCCCTTCGGGCGCGCCATTTCCAAGCCGTTGCGGTCGCCGTTTCGCGCGGATCATCGTCCGGCTGCATGGCATGCTTATCCAATTCCGCCGCAACGCTCATCCATATCCGGGCGAGACCGAACATGGTTAGGCGCATCGCAGCGGCGTCAGCGCGATCCGCCTCGCGCATGCAATCGAGCGCAAGCTCGCGATACTCGGCGGGCGTCGTCATGATCGATGTTCCCGTGTACGGGATGCGAGCGCTTGAGCCACCGGCGTCTTGCACGCAGTGACTCCGGGTATTCGTGTGCTGACCCGGGTGAGCAAGTCTTTGCTCAAATGCCTGTGACCCTCATGACACGCGGGGGTCAGGCGATGCGGTGCCGGTTCGATCCGGCTCCTTAAGGTCCAGTCTGCGAGTAAACGATATTAAGATCAGTATGGTTCCGTACATAGAACCAGTTTTCTTTAAGACTGGCAACACGGACCGCGTCGCGCAGGCAGGCTCATCGCGCCGATCTTGCGCGTAGCGGCACCGCGCACGCTGCAAGATACGACCGGGTCGTGGGCGCGCCCGCGCCGCGCAGGCCGGCCTGCGCGAACGGGAGTGGCTCACCCGCCAACTCCGACTGCAGCAACGCCAACGACTCCCCATCATCGACATCGTACCAGCCTGGCACAGTCACCACCGGCACACCGATTTCGGCCGCGCGCGCGACGGTCGCCTGATGCACCCGCGAGGTGCTCCACGGAATATCCGCGAACAGCCGCTCGTGCACCCGCGACAATCCGATCAGCGTATAGCCGCCATCGAGCGCCGGGCTGAGCACGATCCCGCCGCGCCGTGTCGCATCGACCGCGGCGCGCAGGATCGACGCGGGGAGCGTCGGGCTGTCGGCGTTCACCAGAATAGCTCCCGCATGATTGCCCAGAAGCTCCCGCGTCGCGGTCGCGACGCGCGTCCCAAAATCGCCATCGCATTGGGGCTGCAAGCGGAAGTCGGCGGGAAGCAGCGCGCGCAACGCGCGCTCGCTGCCGGCGGGGGTGTATACGGCGTAGCCGGTGACATCCTCATCGCTGGTCAGTTC